>JAPOOP010000085.1 GCA_026713385.1 Candidatus Poribacteria bacterium
TCATCAAAAGTCATAACGGTCATCTGGCTTTTCACATCTGTCTTAGAAAATGTCCGATCTTCGCCGCCGACCTTTAGCGTTACAGTGTCTTCGGTTTCGGAAACAATTTCACCACTAACCGGAGCATCCGCATCCGCAGGCGTTAGCGTCAATGTAAAATACCCTCTCGCTTGCAGACTGCTAAGTTCTTCAATCGGTTCATCATCGAGTTCGCTCAGCAAGAGGGTATGTTCCTCTTCAACGCCATCCGCTGTTTTGGTTCGGACGACAATCTGTTCTGTATCCTGCGAGACAAGCGTTCCCTGATAGGTCGTTCCATTGGCACGGACGGTAACGGCACCGTAACCGCTTACAATCTGCGCACTGGGCATCAGGATTGACTCCTCAAGGTAGCGCATATCATTAAAGGCGGCAATTTCAGAGAGGTCTGGCGCAGTGACGACCTCAAAGTCTTCACTCGTCTCACCCGCGGCAGGGCTTTCTATACCTGTCACAGCATGGCACGAGATACACGCGGCACTTACAAAAACTTTTTTGCCGAGCTCTGGGTCGCCGGTAAGCAGGGGTGGAAGTGCTGCAGCGGCTGTTGCGGTGTCTGCGCGATCTATAGGTTCATCAAACGGAGTCGGATCAATTTCGCCACCGAGACTCTGGAGATAGGCAATAACTGCCTCAATCTCTAATTTAGAGAGTGCGATGGGTGCCTTCCAAATCTCTGGCATAATCTTGCCGTATCCGGGGACAAGATATTTGGCAGGATCGTAAAGCGATTCGATGAGATAGGTTTTTGCATCCGTGCCGGGGACGCGGCTTGCGGCGTTAGCACCGATGTCTGTTAAGTCAGGACATCTCCCCTTCGGTGCAGAGGTATCGACGGTATGGCACGCGCTACACTGCCCCTTTCCATTAAACACCAAGGCACCCTGTTCAGCGACAGCGTCTGGGTCACTCCAATCCAGCGATGTCAAATTCACCGCTGTGGAACTTTCCGGGACAAGCCCGGCAACAAAGGCGTAAAACCATATCACGGCAAGCGAAAACGTCAACAACTTCATGACGTTCGACCATAAAACGATATTCACAATCACCGAGATGAGAAACCAGACCGACCAAGGCAGTAAGTTCTCCGAAGCGATCGGAAATGCAGCTGCACCAGCGATATAGGCGATGAAACTCACCACCATTAAGATGAGACTCGCAATTTTTATGAGTGTGTTTCTTGACATTTTTTAATTATTCCTTGCGGATTTTTAATTATTCCTTGCGGTTCGATGAGGTGGGTTGGAGACCTTCAAGTTCCTCTCCGTAGACCCGTCTTCCACTCCGCTACAGACTACGGTTATGTAAAATTAGCTTAAGAAAGCAGCCTGCAACAACGGCGCAGGCGGAGACACCCAAAAATCGTTATGAAACTAACCCTTCATTTAACGCCTTGCGAACTATTAAAAATTTTCATTACGAGCTACGCACTTTATTCTACCGCCCCCGTTAGTCATCACCTTCAGCAGTAACAGCTGCTTCGGTGGGAGCTGCCGCCTCCTGCTTCTTCTTTTCCCCCCATAAACCGAGCCAGAAGATAAATCCGACGAGTGCGAAGAAGACCACCATGATAATTGCAACCATGTTCACTGCTTCGCTGAGAAGCGGTGTAAAGGCATCAGCAGATGTATCCTGCATGACCCCGAAGATATGCCACGCTTCTCGAAGTCCTGAGCGTGCATATCCCATCAGTCCCATTAGAGACGTAAACGTAATCGCCACGAGAATTAACACATATTGTGAGCGATCCGTCATTTCCCCCCATTTAATGGTGCCAGACGTTGTCGCCTTGCGGTACATGAAAATATCGACAACAGTGACAACTGCCATCACCGCGAGTGCAACCAGGACCTGATACGGGGTAAGGATATTAACACGTAAATCTGTCGGGACGGTAAACCCAACGATGCCGATAACGACAATTGAGACTATCGCGAGGAAAAAGATCGAAGAGATCGCGATGTTACCAACCTTTTTCCAACTTGCCGTAGGTGTCTTACCTGAACGCCGATAAAATAGGAAACTCAAGAAAGTGGTGAGAATAACGATGTTAACAGCCGTATTTTTGGCAGTCATCAAGCCGAACAAGCCGAGGTGCGGATGGTTTGCACCGCCCATCGCGCTCAGTTCACTGGCACTTGAAATCTTAGAGAGTGTCCGCGGCGTCATCCAGATTGCAACACAGATAACGATAACGGTAATCATATACGGACGGTACCGCGCATAGACCTCCGCCCCTTCAATCCTTCCCATACCCGACCAGAGGTAGTAGTTCGCGCCAATAAATAGGACACCGATCATCACCGCCTGAATAATAAACAACCAAGAAAACAGACTCCCCATCATGTTAATGCCCATCGTGTTATTGAACATGTAGATTTCTCTACCGAGCCAATAACCGAGGAAAGGCAGGGGTATCAATCCGCAGAGTGCGATGAAGTTTCCGGTATAGCCCATCCAATCGTAGTGCGCTTTGTCCTCTTTCGTCTTGGCAACGAGGAATCGGAATGCCGCGTATGCCGCGACAATCGATCCTCCGAAGGCAATGTTACCGACGAGGCGATGGATATTAACGGGCATCCACGTAAAATTGTTGACAGCATCCCAAACAGTTCCCATGAACTCGCCTGTTGTCTCGTTGTGGAGCGGCACCATCGTATGGCTTGTGACCCCTTCCATAGCGGTATCAGGCGTGAGTGCTGGATCTGCCGCCAATTTCTCCTCAATCCAAGATTTCCGTCTTCCTTCAGAGAGTACGCCGTATTGGGTTGCTGGACTGGTCTGGTAACTCAACCACGAGTTAGAAACAAACATAATCGCAGTGCCGAACACATTCAGAAGCACGCCGAGGAAAAGATGCCATCCCTTATGGCGTCCTTGCATCTTATCCCACCCATAAGAATAAAGATAGAGCGTAAAAGTTTCACCGAAGAAGAGGACGACGTAAAAAATCATCGTCGGTCCGAATATCCCACTAAGCTTCGTCATCACTTTGGGATAACACCAGATCAGGATGAAGACGAGAACACCGCCGAGTAACGCCGTTGTCGAAAACGCGCCCATACAGAGTTTAATAAACTCTTGTGCCATGCGGTCATATCGCATGTCCTTTGTCTTCCAGCCGATAAATTCGATGATAACGGCGAACATCGGGACACCGAGAATAAAAGATCCGAACAACAGGTGGAGTTGGGCAGCGATCCATGCGGCATTTCGGCTGCCGATCTTCGGGAAGATGCGATATTCAGCCTCGGTTACATCCTGTGCAAACACCGGTGCAACGGCTAACACGGCATAAGCGAAGAGTACACAGCCCAGTATGAGATAGAGACTTTTTTTAGATATTTTCATCATTTTTTAGGGTTGTCAGTTAAGAGGTTCTGACGAGCCTCAAGAGTTTCTCCCACCAGAGATTTCGTAGCTTTTATTCATGAAATAGACGTTTGTGGCAGTGAGCGAGACCCTTCCATGAAAGGTTACTAAAAACTATTTATTTGGCGCGTTTCTTAAAGTCGGCACTTGTGAAGTTTACAGCAATATCGCCACTCGCTGGGACTTCAACGGTTTTGTTTGCTGAACCGAGTTCTTCATGCCATGCGA
>JAPOOP010000310.1 GCA_026713385.1 Candidatus Poribacteria bacterium
AATTCCGACCTCTCCATCAGATCACTGGTTCGGTAATCGCCTTGATGGTCCGTGGCCCTACGGCGGAAGGCTTGATGAATTTGTTATCTATAACCGTGTCCTGACTGAAGATGAAATTCAGCAAGATATGGAGCGGGTCTTAAGCGTATCGCCGTTGGACAAAACTACGACGACTTGGGGCATGCTCAAAAAGGCAAGAAATATTAACTAAACTGACCTCTCATAGACATGTCAGAGATCATCGACTGGCAAGGTCGCGTTATTGATGAAATTTTGGAATTGTGTCCTATCCTTTCCGAATTGACATAATTATGTGTTGACGCAAATCGGAAATCTCATACCGATTGGGTTTTCAGTTGTTTGGTGAAAATCAGTGTGTCAGCGGCATAAGTCCTAATCTTATCGGGTTACATTTTTATTTGACAGGAGGTATGAAGAATGGCACACTTTTTTCCTGAAGCAAGCCGGACCTTCAGTGAATATTTGCTTTTACCTAACTTAACCACGAAGGAGTGTATCCCTGAAAATGTGGTCCTGAGAACGCCTCTGGCGAAGTTTAAGACCGGACAAGAACCACCTCTGAAGATAAACATTCCGTTTGCTTCTGCAATCATGCAAGCTGTTTCGGATTATAATTTGGCAATTGCACTCGCCAGGCAGGGGGGAATCTCCTTTATTTATGGATCGCAAAGTATTGAACAACAGGCGGCAATGGTACGGATAGTCAAAAACCACAAAGCAGGTTTCGTTGTCAGTGACTCAAATTTAAAGTGTAATAGCACTATAGAAGATGTTGTGAAACTCACCGAAGAAACAGGACACTCGACTATTGCTATAACCGAAGATGGCTCGTCTTCAGGTGAGCTACTTGGTCTGATAACGGATAAGGATTACAGATTGAGCCGAGTCGATTTAAATTCAAAAGTCAGCGAATCGATGACCCCGTTTTCCCAACTGATTGTTGGACGAAAAGGAATTAGTATTGAAGATGCCAACGACCTCATTTGGAAACACAAGATAAATTGTCTACCGATTGTTGATGAAAATCGTAAACTGGTCCATTTGGTCTTCAGAAAAGATTACGATGACCATAAGAAAAATCCGCTTGAATCAGTAGATTCCCATAAAAGGCTTGTCGTTGGTGCCGGAATTAATACAAGAGATTACAAAAAAAGAGTACCCGCATTGGTAGAAGCAGGTGTCGATATTATTTGTGTTGATTCTTCCGAAGGGTATACAGAATGGCAATCGGATACCATCCGATTTATTAAAGATACATACAATGATACTGTGAAAGTGGGTGGTGGGAATGTAGTTCATGGAGATGCATTTAGGTATTTGGTAGAAGCCGGTGCCGATTTTGTAAAAGTAGGTATCGGCGGAGGAGCTATATGTATAACCAGAGAACAGAAAGGAATTGGTTGTGGGCAAGCGACCGCCGTTATTGAAGTCGCCCGGCAAAGGGATCTGTATTTGAAGGAAACCGGTGTTTACGTGCCGATTTGTTCAGATGGTGGTATATTCCAAGATTATCATATCGGTTTGGCTCTTGCCATGGGTGCCGATTTTGTGATGATGGGCAGATATTTTGCAAGATTTGATGAGAGTCCGAGCAAGATAAGAAAATTGGGTATGAATACAGTGAAAGAATATTGGGGTGAAGGAACAAAGCGAGCTGCCAACTGGCAACGCTATTACGAGGGCGGAAGTACAGAATTATTGTTCGAGGAGGGGGCCGATGCTTATGTACCGTATGCAGGCAAGATGAACGATAATTTGAAATTGACCCTCGCAAAAATCCGATCGCTCATGTGCAATTGCGGGGCGATCTCGCTACCAGAATTTCGTCAAACAGCGAGATTTGTGTTAGTCTCCTCAGCAAGTATTCGTGAAGGCGGCATTCACGACATCATCCCAAGAACAGCCCAAGATGGATGAGGAAAAGAAAAGGTATGTCAGATATTCGATGGGCGCGTCCAGATGATGCCGAGGCGATTCACCTCATATTACACGAAACATGGGGAGAATCGCTTCTCTTTGACGTGTTCATGGATCACGTCTCGTCGCCTGAGTATCAAGTCTTCGTGGCAGTGAATGGTGGCGAAATCGCAGGTTTTCTTTCTGCGTTTCTGGTACCCAGCCGAGTACCTCGATGGGAAATAGATCTTATTCTTGTTCGCTCCACGAGTCAAGGAAAGGGTATAGGCACCTCTCTCATTGAAGAAGCGTTAATCTACGGTTCTAATCTCGGGGTGCATTGCGCGGCGGCATCCATCCGCATTGACAATTATCCAAGCCAAGGAGCTTTTTCCAAGGCGGGATTTACAACGGATGCTCAAGTGCGTAATCTCTTTCTGTGGGATCCTTTGGCTTGCGAGTCCACTCCTGATGTACCAGAGATTGTCCATCTTATACCTGTCAATACATTACTCTATCGCGGGTTGTGG
>JAPOOP010000083.1 GCA_026713385.1 Candidatus Poribacteria bacterium
CGCCTGATACCATTCCACGAGTGCGGTGATACCCTGACGAAAACTGACTTGGGGTCGCCACCCTAAAAGTTTTTCCGCTTTACGGATGTCCGCCCACGTCGCGCGGGCATCCGCCGGATGAAACGGTTGGTGTGAGAGTTCTGCTTTCTTACCCACCAGTTCCTCTATCAACCGAATCGTATCAATCAGCACAATGGGACTATCGGAACCGAGGTTAATTACCTCGTACTTGATCGGTTTCAGCCCCGCAATTACCCCTCTTGCTATGTCATCCAGGTAGGTATAGTCTCGTGAGGATTCTTTGCCATCGCCATAGACGGTAACGGGTTTCCCCTCGCTAATCCAATGTACAAAACGAAACGCACTCATATCGGGTCTGCCAGCAGGTCCATAGACAGTGAAAAAACGGAAAATTGTTACGTCGATGCCGTAAAGATGGTGATAACTGTGGCAAATCGACTCGGCACCTTTTTTCGAGGCGGCATAAGGGGACAATGGTCCATCTGTATTCGTTTCCTCACTGAACGGAAGACTGTTATTTGAACCGTATAGACTTGATGTTGATGCCAACACAAATTTCTTCACTTCAAATTCGCGGCACAGATCCAGTAGATTCAGCGTGCCAGTTACGTTTGTATCCACGTATACCCATGGATCCTCAACAGAATGCCGGACCCCAGCACGCGCTGCGAGGTTAATCACCGCGTCATAAGAGGTGTTGAATATTGTGCGAAGTGATGCTCGGTCGCAGATGTCTGAACGGTGAAAGTGGAAATTTGGGGTGCCTTCGAGTTGCTTAAGCCTCCACTGTTTGACCTGCGTGTCATACGAGGCATTTAAGTTATCAATCCCAACAACAGTATGACCAGCCTCCAACAAAAATTCCGTCACTTTCCATCCGATAAATCCAGCGCAACCGGTGACGAGATATTTCATACTTGTTTCCTTTCATGATTATTGGCAACCTGCCTTGAACGCTTCAAAACGCTCTTGAAACATTGACAGTGCCATTTTCGACAACTCATATTGTGTTTGGGTGTCCGTCTCCAACTTTTGTAATTCGGTCTCACGCTGCGACAGTAGCGCGTCAATTTCCTCAACTTCCTGTTTCAACGCAAGGATCGCTTCAAATGCTGCGGGTTTACTGGTACACACTGTCAACAATTCGTGATAAAGCGGTACGCCGCCATCGAGTATTTTGAAATCGCCATGTATCCGATTCAAAACACTACGATAACTTTCTGGAACTATTGGGCTTTCCGAATTTTCTAATGCCTTTAAGGCAGTGTTTAGCTGCGTCAGTTCAATCTGTCTATTGGACCAAAGGACCTTTTTCGCAATACCATCAACGTTATCGTTATCCATAACAGGAGCGTGCTTTTGTAGATTGTCGTGAAGTTGTGTTTCCAATTCAATTAACCCGGTTTGAAACGCTTTGATACGGCGATTGAACTCCTCGGAATGTGCCCGGACTTCAGGAAATTTCTTATGAAGTGTTTCATGCTTCTCTTTTAATTTCTGAACCTTCAAGATATAGGTAGGATAACGCACCTTGAGGCTGTGAGAAAGGGAACGCACCTCCTGAGAGTTTCCTTTGATCCATTTTCGTTTGCCTTCTACTATCCCCATGAACCCGTATACCGCCGCAGAAAAACCACAGACCGTCAAAATCCACACCAAAATGAAAAAAAGTAAGTCATCCGCGGCTGTACGCATCGCGAAGAAACCGAATCCGACCAGGAACAAACCGACAACAAGGGAAAAGATTGGATTAGATAAATAGGGTTCTATTTTAATCCTTGTAGACATTTTTCCTTCCATCACAGAGGACATTATACGCTCGGAGCAAGGTGTAAATACATAAAGACTCACTTTACATCAGGTGTTGCCAAAAGCCTGTTGATTTCCTTTTTGAGCTCGTTGTGAATTTCTGGCTCGAAATCTGCTTTTCGGTGGAACACGATAATGCCTTTCTGCGAGATGAGATAGAGCGTCGGTTTCTTTTCTTCCGTCTGATACCTTTTATGCACTTCCCCTTTCCAATCCAGCAGGAGTTCCACAGCAGGCGGGTCCTTCTTGAGTCGATTCCTGATAAAACCTTTGGATATGAACCAGGGAACGCTTCGTAAGTTGGCAATAATATAGGCAGTAACCTTCGTCTGTTTTTGATAGTCCTTTTGGAAAGCCTTTGCCCATTTGCCAGTTTCTTCGCGAATTTTCCCGGTGCCCATAATGAGGAAAACGACCTTGCCGCGCAACTTCTTCAGGGTGTGATCCTTTTCCTCAGCGTCTTGGAGTGTCCAATCCGGTGCGGTATCGCCCACTTTCGGGGGTGCTGTTTTGGTTTGTTTATCGGCAAAAGCCGCGAGCATCCCCAAGAAGATAATACTAACGGTAGCAGCAATAAACAGTTTCATGGCAGTCCTCGGCTTCTGGTGTTTTCTATCCCCATTCTAACACGCTCTGGTAACAAATGTCAAGTTGACTTTTCCCAAGAAACCTGCTACGCTATTAGACAAGAAAATTGTACGAACAAACGCTTTCCTAATCATAGGGTCCGCAACATGAATGCTGAACGCACTATCCCTACACTTTTGAATCAGATTCGGGAGGAAGTTCTCCCATACATCGCACACCTGTCGGAACTCCAGACGACTGGAAGTTTGCAAGACCTCAGGAGTCGGCTCCACAGCCTCCATTATTACTGTATCCGCTCACAAATTCCCGATCCAGTTTGCAACCGTGTAGAGATCTTGCTTTCAACGAGTTCAGACCTTTGGCATCTCATCGCTGAAAACGAGTTGATGCTGAAAAATCTGAAAGAGTATACACGCGTGCGTACCTTTTCTGCAGAGGCAGAGGGGATCACCAATATTGAGGAGCTCCTTTCTGGCGAAGATAACCTCCGCGATGTGCTGATTAATAGTGTGGCTTTTATGCTCAATTGGAAGGCAAATACAATCTGGGTGGACTCTGCTAAACGGGCACGCACCGCAATGGCAAAAAATTATATGCTGGAGATCCAGGACCGCATTTGGCAGTTCATCAAAGAGAGCACAGTGGAAACAGAAGAAGACGATTTAGAAAAAGCTGAACAGGTCCGAGAACGTGCAGACAGACTGCTCGCGGTCGTTCACGCCAGCGATTTGCCAACAGAAGCACAGGTTACGCTCCTGATGCAAATCTATACGCTGCTCTTGCGACTCCAACTTGGTCAACTGATTATTCAATTAGAAACCCTTCAAGACCAAGAGAACGGAACAGACACATGAGAACACTCCTTTTCCTCGCAACTTGCAGGTTTCCGAAATTTGCTATCAGAGGTCTACGTTCCAATAATTCATCCCGCAGCGTGAGGATCGCGTGCTGGAACATACTCCTGTTGCTTTTGTTTCATAGCGCGCTCGTTGCTGATACGTCTACCGTGTCGCCGGGCACAGAAGTACGCATCACTGCTCCAAAAACAGGGAAAACCTTTCTACTTTATGTTCCGGTTGATTACACCGCCAAACGCCCATTTCCGGTCATTTTTTGTTACCACGGCTACCGTGGGACAGCCACAACCTGGCCCTTCAAACAGGTGACAAAGGGGCAAGGATTCATCGTTGTCGGTATGAATTACGCAACTGATCTTTATTACAATAAACTCCTTCCAACCGAAACGAAAAAAGAAAAATTCTTCTTCGATGAAGCATTAGAACTTATTTCAGCACGGGTAAATGTTGCCCAAGACTACATTTTCATGGGCGGTTATAGCCAAGGCGGCTACTCAACGACCGTTTTCGGAGAACAAATGTTAGATCGGTTAGCGGGGAGTCTCGTGCTTGGGGCAGGCAGGCGCGATGTGGA
>JAPOOP010000223.1 GCA_026713385.1 Candidatus Poribacteria bacterium
CCAAATTATGTTAGAATTGGATTGTACTGAGGCTGAAACATTTCGCTGTAAATCTGAAATAGTCAAAGTAACACATGTATATCAGCAGACTGGAATGGAACGACTACCGGATTGAACATATTGCCCGGCATAACATAGAACCCGATGAAGTATGGGAAGTCTGTGAAGATCCGAACCATTTAGCCCGTCGTCACGGGCAAAATCGATATCTTGTTTACGGACAAACAGCAGACGGACGATACTTGTTTGTTGTCTTGGAGAGCATCGGAGGAACTATGTATAAACCTATTACCGCGCGAAATATGACACCCCATGAAAAACGAAACTTTAGGAGGCGTAGAAAATGAAAGAACTACAGGTACCTGAGTTTTCAACTTATGAAGAGGAAGCTGATTTCTGGGACAACTTAGACACCGCTGATTTCATGGAAGACGATGACCAGTGGTTTCGCTTTGAAACACCAAACAAACGGGCGATTCGTGTCGCAATTCTTCCCGAAATCGCTGAAGAACTCAGGCAAAAAGCACAAGCACAAGGTGTATCAATCGAAACTTTAGTGAATGCTCTTTTGATCGATCACGTCCGGGAATCAACACTCCCGAATTAGATGAACCGCATCTTTAAAAACACGTCCTCCCTTTTTAGTGCACACCTTATCGGTCGCCTTGGCTCACTCGTGATAATGATCTGGCTCATGCCACGTTATTTTACCGAGAGTGAACTCGGCGGCTATTTTGTCGCGATTGCCCTCACGAACCTTATTGCGATTCTCACGGAATTAGGGCTACAAAATCCACTCATCCGAGAGATGACGTTGGACCTGGAACAGACCCGACACTACCTCGGCAACGCGCTCATTGTTCGCATCATTCTCTCAATTGCTGCTTACGGCATCATGATTATCAGCGGCATAAGTCTCTATCCGCCGATAATCCTAAAGATGATAGTGTTCCTTGGATTAGCAGAGATCGCTAATTCCTTGGCACAATTGTATCGCTGCGTCTTCCGAGCACACGAGGAGATGAAATATGAGGCTTTAACCGTAATAGCCGAACGTAGTGTGTTTCTTGTCATCGGCGGGTGGGCGATTTTACGCGGATACGGACTCGTGTCTGTCTGTCAGGTGATGCTTGCAGCAAGTTGTATTAACCTGATTTTGAGCGTCGGACTCACCCGACTCCGCTTCACCTCGCTCCGTTTTCAACCGAGTCGAGAGATCGTGAAAGTGTTGATGCAGCAGGCGTTGCCGTTTGCGGTCGGGAATCTCTTCCATCTGCTCTATTTTCGCGTTGATGCAATTCTACTATCAAAATTAAGCGCGGAAGGGGTGGATGCCAACACATGGTATGGTCTGGCGTATACGATCGTTAACGCTTTCACGATTCTGCCGGGAGCGTTTATGATGGGTGCGATGTTCCCTGTTCTCTCCCGCGCATGGGAACGAGAAAAAGGGAGGTTTCCGGGAGTATACACGTTCGGTATGCGGTGGATGGTACTGAGCGGATTTCCGTTAGCGGTTGGGCTCTCGACACTATCGCCGGAAATTACGGCGGTGTTGTTCCCGACCTACACACCGAATGAAATAGCCAAGGTGTCAATAGCACTCCAATGGCTCAGTTGGGCGGGCGGACTCATCTTCCTAACGACAGCAGTGTTGGCAGTCCTACGGGCGACAGACAAACGACGCGCTTTCTCAGTCCTCATGGGGGCAACGGCACTTCTGAATATCTGTCTGAATCTATACCTAATCCCGCGTTTCAGCCATACGGGTGCGTCGATAGCGATGGTTATGAGTGAAGCGTTTCTGCTCATTTTTGGGATCGGCTACATCTCAAACAACATTATCAAATTCCGGGAAACCCCTCATCTATTCCGCACCGTTTTGAAAGCAACTATCCTCTCTGCACTGATGGGCATCGGTTTAGTACAGTTGAAGGGG
>JAPOOP010000208.1 GCA_026713385.1 Candidatus Poribacteria bacterium
CACCAGAGACAACGAGTCCACCCGAGGAAGATGCGACAGCAGAGATGCTATTGGAATTGATGGCGGCGAACGGTGTAGAGAAAACCGTTCTCGTTCAAGTCATCCACTACCGCTGGGATAATAGTTATGCTGCTGACGCAATGAAAAGGTATCCTGATAAATTCATGGGTGTCTGTCGAATCAACCCCGAAGATCCAGACGCACCCGATCACCTCAGCCGTTGGACGGAGGAGGACGGTTTCCACGGTGTACGGCTCAGTCCATCCGTCGGTGAGGCAGGTGACTGGTTTGCCGGACCCTTGATGCCGCCTATCTTCAGTCGTGCGGAAACCCTCGGTGTCCCGATGCTGATGCTCACAGGAGCCGAGCGATTGGTGGATCTCGTGCCACTTTTGGAACAGCATCCCGATCTTGATGTTGTGATAGATCACATGGCAAGTTGCTCGCCTGACGCACCTGAAAAACTCAAATTATTACTGAACCTCGCACAGTTTCCTCGCGTCTACGTCAAAATTAGCCATACATGGTCGATATCGCAAACGGGGTACCCGTGGTCTGATACCTTTGAACAGGTTAAGAAGGTATATCAGGCATTCGGGGGTTCACGGCTGATGTGGGGAACCGATTGGCCTGTCTGCCTCAGTCGAGCCAGTTATTCAGAGACCTTGTCGGTCGTCCGTGATGAGATGAATTTCTTCACACCTGAAGACCGGGAGTGGGTGTTGGGAAAAACGGCACTCCGCCTCTGGCAATTTCAAAGTGATTAACGCGGTAGGAGCGGTTTCTACCGCTCTGGGGTTAAATCTATTCTGTGGGATAAATCGCGACCGGATGGTCGCTCTTACAGCGAGATATTGGGATTCGGAGACCCTCCTACAGGAAAGCTAAATGCCCCTATTTTTTCAAACACTTGACAAATTTTCATAGGTATGTTACCATAAATGTAATAGCGTATCCCCGTTCCTAACCCTCTGCAAATAACAGCACCGTGGCAAGGCACCGCGCTTACGAACCTCTATACGCTTCTACGGGTCAGGTTTCAGCCTTGTCCCATCCACTGGGAGGAAAAACGATGCCATTCTGTCCACAATGCAATGCTGAATATAAGATAGAAGTCTCAATGTGTTCGGATTGTCAAGTAATGCTCGTGCCTCAACCAATACGGACCGAGGTTACGGAATATGGGGACTGGCACACGCTTGAATCTGTACCCAATGAATTAGCGGGAAATATCCTCCAAGGGGTCTTGGAGGAGGATGGCATCCCTGTTCGCCTGCGCTGCCATGAAGCCCCTAATTATGGTGGTGTGAAAGGCAATATCTGGCAATCCGAATGGGGCGATATTCTCGTGCCAGCTAATTTACTCCCACAGGCACGAGAGTGTCTTAAAGTCTATTTTGATTCACTACAGGACCGTTAAAATCCGCGAACAAGTTGCCATGAAAGCCGATCAACTCTACCTCTTTAAAGAAGGAAAATCCCACAAATCCCACACTCGCATGGCTGATAAAGTGCATGTAAGAGGGCATCGTCGGCGCAATGGTAGTTATGTCAAAGAGCATTGGCGGAGTCGACCTCACCGAAGGTTTGGCATTTCCAGACGGTTTAGTACAACAGAGGAGCAACTCTCCTTCGATGTTAATAGTGAAGCCTCAGATTAACATTAAAAGTAGTAGGCATACTCCGTATGCCGTAACAGAAAAATTTCGTATATAACCCCGATCGCGGGTTTTGCTTGGGGTTTTTGATAGGGTGTTTCCCTTTCTTCATCTGTATAGCAAAGGCACTTCTCAGAAAAATGTTATGATCTACTTTTTCCGACGCTTGCATGTATCCCGTCGGACGTTCCGATGCCTGCAAGCGCACACGATTTTACTGTTTCTCATCGCAACGACCACACTTTTCAGCGATGTCTACCGTATCAAAAAAGGCGATACTCTTCTGATTTCGGTGATCGGACAACCTGAATATACGCACTCCGCACAGGTACGTGAAGACGGCAGAATTAGTTACTTCGGAGGCGACCTTGATGTCGCTGGACAGACAGTCGAGGCGGTCAACCAGCAGATCCGCGAGTTCCTCGTCTCAGAGAGTCTTGTCAGAAATCCTGTCGTTATGGTATCACCGGTGCTACAAGAGAACGGCGTTTTCGTCGGCGGTGCAGTCAAACTTCCGGGACGTTATCCGATTTCCCCAGAAACCGACATCGGTTTATACCGTGCCATCGCGCTTGCAGGTGGCATGGCGGAGAACGCCGATCACCAAGTCGTACAATTAATCCGTACCGATGTGCCACAAAAAGTAGAAAGCTACGACCTCTCACCGACCCACCCTTACCGTGATATCCGCGTCAATGTCAACGATCTCGTGTTCGTCATGCCTCTCAGCACCGTCGAGGTGCAAGGACAGGTACAGACACCCGGCAGTTTTTTTATTCGGGGGCAGATTAGTATTGAGGAAGCACTCGCACGCGCAGGCGGTCCCACCCCAGAAGCAGACCTGAGCGCAATAGTGAAAGTCGAAAAGAACGGGAATCTGTCCGAATACAATCGCTCCGAGCAGTTTTGGAAATCGACCCAGAATGGTGACGCTTCGGCATCTCTATCGAATGGCGATGTTCTGTTCGTTCCCAATGTCTTCAAAGTTGAGCCAATCTACGTAACAGGTTACGTTCGCACGCCGGGTGCACAACGGGTTCGTGGACCGCTGAATCTTTCGCAAGCCGTCGCGCTCAGCGGCGGATTTGAAGCATCAGCGGACCGTGAAGAGGTTCTCATCCACCGTCGGGATGGCATGACTCTAAAGGTGCCTTTCACGTC
>JAPOOP010000081.1 GCA_026713385.1 Candidatus Poribacteria bacterium
CCTAAAATTATTTCTCAACGTTTCTAACAATTTTGGCACATAGTGCCTAAAACTGAATGGGTTTAACGCCCATACATTTACTGACCGTAGTGGGAAACTAAGCGCATTGTCTGTTCCCTTTGCGGATTGGAAAGAACGATGCTTACACATGCAGCTGAGGATTACCTCAAGTCGATCTACAAATTGCAAGAGAAAGTCGGTAAAGTTTCAACTGGTATTTTGGCGGAATACCTCAATGTGAAGCCTGCGTCTGCCACCGGGATGATCAAAAAACTGAAGACGATGAAACTGGTGAGACACCAGCGCTATCAGGGCGTTACGCTGACGGATGCCGGGAAAGCAATCGCACTCGAAATTATCCGGCACCATCGTTTGTTGGAACTTTATCTATTCAAGGCACTCGGTGTTCCGTGGGATGGTGTCCATGAAGAAGCCGAGAAGTTGGAACATGTCATTTCGGAAGACGTGGAGGCACGGATGGACGAGTTTCTCGGCTACCCAACTGCGGATCCACACGGTTCACCGATACCCGATAAAAATGGCTTTGTAACGAAAACTGAATCTGTTCCAATGACAGACTTGTGTAGTGGACAATCTTGCATTGTTGCTGAAGTGAGTGACACCGACTCGGCATTACTTCGGCATTTAGGAAGCCTCAATCTCTACCCGGGCACAGCATTCCGAGTGATTGAGGTTGCTCCCTTTGATGGTCCCTTTACTATTGACATTGCTGGACAGCAGGTCGTTATTGGACGTGAGGTTGCAAAACATGTTTTTGTCGAGGATGTGCAAGAATAGCAGTCGGCATGCAGCAATCGGTTTCTACCGAGTACCCTTTCGGTTTTCGTGAGCGATCGCAACCCAAAGGAGACTGGTGGTTATGGGAAAACCTTCTTTGCTGATGGCTGATGACCGATAGCCGATAGCCATTAAACTGTGAAAGCGTGCTGAATACCACGGAATGGAGTCTAAAAATGGAACAACAAAAACAGGATCGACCAGATAATAAAACAATCAAGGTATGGAAACACCATTTACAAGATGAGGTTGACGCGAGTTTCCTTTATGGTGTTTTCGCCGGTCTTGAATCCGATCCGAAGCGAAAAGACATATTAAATGGACTCGCCGAGGTGGAAAGTCGGCATGTAATACGCTGGCAACAGATGCTCGCTACCTACGATATAAAGGTTAAAAGCCAGCGTCCAACAGTGAAAGCAAGGTTGATGGCGTGGTATGCTCGTCGGTTTAGCAGTACATTCCCTCTCGCACAGATGCTCGGGGAGGAAGCAAGTGAGGTCAAGGATTATTTAAGGCTTCATAGAGATAGCACATTGGCAGACGTAAAAGAGGCAGCACTCATTTTAGCAAGAGAGTCAGCCCAGCATACGGAAAGCCTGCAGGAGCTCACTGGAACGAGTGACGAACCTTGGCACAAAATCAAATCTGGGGGGATGGTCGGCAATATTGTTTATGGGTTTAACGATGGCTTAACGGCGAATTTTGGCTTAGTTGCTGGGGTTATCGCTGCGACATCGGATGTCTCTACGATTCTTGTGACAGGCATCGTTGGGACGGTCGCGGACTCGCTGTCTATGGGGGCTTCGGGCTACCTTGCCGCAAAAAGTGAACAAGAGGTTTATGAGCACGAAATCGAGGTCGAAAGAGAGGAAATTCGCCTCATGCCTGACCTTGAGGAGGAGGAATTCGCGCTTATTTATGCCGCGCGAGGCATGCCGGAAGAACAGGCTCGCGAACTTGCACAAGAGGTGATGAGCGATCCAGAAAGGGCACTCGCAGAAAAGGTCCAAACAGAACTTAAAATAGGTGAGGTACATACGAGTCCGCTCAAAGAGGGGTGGATTACAGGACTCGCGACTGCTATCGGTGCGTTCATTCCTGTCGCACCATTCCTTTTTACAGAGGGGGCAGCTGCCATCTGGATCTCGTTCACGCTCGCGATGTTGTCTCACTTTGCTGTTGGGGGGGCACGGAGTATCTTCACCGGGCGCGGTTTGTTTCGCAGTGGTATTGACATGTTCGCTGTGGGGCTTGGAGTCGCAGGGGTTGGCTATCTCGTTGGTAAACTCTTAGAACGCTTCTTTTTGGGGAATTAAATTATGCAAAGAATCTACATATCATTACTGTTGATGTTCATATTTGTGTATACTGGATGCGATCCAAAACAGCAGCCTGATGCTTCCACAGGAGGTAAACTTCGCGTTGTCACAACGATCGGTATGATTACCGATATTGTTAAAAATGTTGGTGGTGAACGCGTTGAAGTCACAGGATTGATGGGTCCCGGTGTAGATCCACACCTCTATAAGGCGAGTGCGGGTGATGTGCAGAGGTTAACTTCGGCGCAACTCATTTTCTATAACGGACTGCACCTTGAGTCAAAAATGGGTGATATCCTTGCCAAGATGACGGGAGATACCAAGACTGTTGCCGTAACGGATGCTGTTGACCGGAACCTACTGCTGACACCACCGGAATTTGAAGGGCAGTATGACCCGCATTTATGGTTTGACGTAACACTTTGGATGAAAGCGGTGGGAAAGGTTCGCGATACCCTGAGTGAATATGATTCGGATAATACGCTCATGTACTGGAGCAATGCCGAACGCTACCTCGCGAAACTCGCGGAACTGCACGAATATGTGAAGGCACAATCGGCACGCGTGCCATCTGAACAACGGATACTCGTAACGGCACACGACGCTTTTAACTATTTCGGGAAGGCTTATGGGTTTGAGGTGCGCGGGCTACAGGGTATTAGCACCGCAACAGAGGCAGGTATTGCTGATGTCCAGGAATTGGCGACTTTTATAGCCGAGAAACGCATTCCCGCAATCTTTGTGGAATCCTCTGTTTCGTCGAGGAGCCTTGAAGCGGTACGAGCAGCTGTCAACTCAAAAGGGGTTGATGTAAAAATTGGTGGTGAGCTTTTCTCTGATGCTATGGGAAACAAGGGAACCCCTGAAGGCACTTATATCGGGATGGTTCGCCATAATATTGATACGATTGTGACTGCACTCATTGGGGGAACGTCCGCCAGTTCTATGGTGGGACCTTAAGGTGATAGAACAAAGTCCGTAGCTCGTAATGAAATGGAGAGCGGGTTTCAGAACGGAGCGTCAAAGTTCTGGGGAAACACCCAAGCAAAAACACCCACATTGTTTAACCGCAAGGAATAATTAAATTACATGCAAGCCTCGGAAGCGAAAGCCATTGAAGTAACCGATCTGACAGTTGCCTATCAAGATCAACCTGTTTTGTGGGATATCGATCTGGATGTGCCACCAAGTGTGCTTTTGGCAATCGTTGGTCCCAATGGCGCAGGCAAAACTACATTGATTAAGGCGATTTTAGGATTGGTACGTCCCGCGGCAGGCAACGTCTTGATTTACGGCAAACCTTATGAAGCACAACGCCGGATTGTCGGTTATGTCCCGCAACGGGGGAGCGTTGACTGGGATTTTCCAACAAACGTGCTGGATGTCGTCATGATGGGACGTTACGGCGCACTCGGATGGGTGCGACGACCCGGGAAGCAGGAACGGGAACTCGCCATGCATGCGTTGGAGAAGGTTGGTATGGATGCGTATACCAATCGACAAATTAGTCAACTCTCCGGCGGACAGCAACAACGTGTTTTCCTCGCTCGTGCCCTTGTTCAAGATGCTACAATATACTTGATGGATGAGCCTTTTCAAGGTGTCGATGCTACCACGGAACGCGCGATTGTTACGCTCCTTCAGGAATTCCGAGAAAAAGGGAAAACGGTCGTCGTGGTACATCACGATTTACAAACGGTAACGGACTATTTCGATTGGGTGATGCTTTTGAACATTCGCCGGATTGCGAGTGGACCTGTTGATGAAACGTTCACACCTGAAAATTTGCGTACAACTTACGGCGGTCGCGTCGCGTTTATAACCAAGTAGTAGACAAAGTAGTAGGCATACTCCGTATGCCGTAACCGGAACAGTCTAACACTCCGTATACTGTTGATTCACATGGCAAATTTGAGTATTCTTATCCATCTTGATTATACGCTTATGATTGTTGCCATCGGTGCTGCCTTGCTGGGTGCTGTCAGTGGATCACTCGGGACCTATGCTGTTTTGCGACGACAGAGTCTCCTCGGCGATGCTATCTCGCATGCCGCGTTGCCCGGAATTGCAATCGCATTTCTGCTGACGGGAAGCAAAACACCTCTAATTCTGGTACTCGGTGCGGCACTTGCGGGCTGGCTCGGCACGCTGCTCATTTTGAGTATTGTGAGGCTAACGCGTATCAAATACGATAGCGCACTTGGGATCGTACTTTCTACTTTTTTCGGATTCGGTTTAGTGCTACATACGCTGATTCAACGCACGGGCAATGCGAATCAAGCGGGGTTGGATACGTTTCTCTTTGGACAAGCCGCCACAATTCTGGAAAGTGATGTGTGGACAATAGGTATACTCGGGGGCATTGCAATCATCATCATGCTCGTGTTCTGGAAAGAGTTGAAGTTGCTGGTTTTCGATGAAGGTTTCGCGGCATCGCTTGGGTTCCCAATCCGCGTGCTTGATATTTTGTTGACGAGCCTCCTCGTTGTAGCGATTGTTCTCGGATTGCAGGCTGTCGGTGCTGTTCTAATGAGCGCGATGTTGGTCGCACCAGCGGTCGCTGCGCGACAGTGGACAAATAAGCTTAGTGTGATGATGTTTCTTGCCGCGTGTTTTGGAGCACTCGCAGGTGTGAGTGGAACTATTATTAGCAGTAGTGCTTCACGCATCCCGACCGGTCCAACGATTGTACTATGTGCAACGGTTGTGGTGGGGTTCTCGATCGCTTTTGCCCTGAATCGCGGGCTTTTATGGGACTGGATTCGCCACCAACGAAACAAACAGAGTCTAAAGGTGGCAACGGATCGGTTGTTGAAGCAACCGCAACGTGGGAGCGAATAGGAAAAAGTGATACAGGACCATCTTGATATCCAACTCATTGCGATTGTCACAGCGGTGGCGTGTGCTTTGCCGGGTGTGTTTTTAGTGCTGAGACGGATGACGTTAATGAGCGACGCGATTAGCCACGCGATTCTTCCCGGCATTGTGATCGCCTTTTTTCTTACAGAAAGTCTGTCGTCGCCGCTCCTAATTCTTGCCGCCGCAGGAACCGGTGTGCTCACTGTTGTTTTCGTTGAATTGCTGCAGCGGACGAAACTGGTGAAAGAGGATGCCGCGATTGGGTTGACCTTCCCTGCCCTTTTCAGTATTGGGGTAATCCTGATTTCCAGATTTGCTGGTAACGTTCACTTGGATATGGACGCTGTCCTCCTCGGTGAACTTGCTTACGCCCATTTAAATCGACTGGAGGTATTCGGATACAACCTCGGTCCGGTTTCTTTGTATGTAATGGGAACGATTCTTCTGCTGAATCTCGCCTTTATTTTACTATTTTACAAAGAATTGAAATTATCAACCTTTGACGCAAGTTTAGCTGCCGCGTTGGGGTTTGCTCCGACGCTTATCCACTATGGTCTGATGACACTGGTATCCGTAACAACAGTTGGAGCATTTGACGCTGTTGGATCGATATTAGTTGTTGCTCTCATTGCTGGACCGCCTGCTACTGCTTATCTCATAACAAATAGGCTTTCATTGATGCTTACCCTGAGTGCGGTTATCGGGAGTGTGAACGCTGTGAGTGGTTATTGGCTCGCGTATCTCTTCGATGTCTCTATTGCGGGATCGATTGCGACGATGACGCTCCTCATGTTCGGACTGGTTTTTCTGGTAGTTCCGAGCCGCGGACTTATCGCTATCGCACGTAGACGAACACGCCAAAGATGGGAATTTGCCCAAACGATGTTAGTGATTCATCTTTTTAATCACGAGGGACTTCCCGAAGCAGAAGCAGAATCAGAAATAGCACACCTCCATGAACATCTTCGCTGGGATCCTGCATTTGCAACGCAGGTCGTAAAATACGCATTGAACAACCGATATGTTTCGCAAGAGGAGACCCTGTTAACCCTGACAGAACGCGGACGCTCTGTAGCACAGCAGGCACTTGTCCAATAACCATGCTACACGAATAAGACTTTTTTAAAATTGCATAGGTTTGTAGTCGTATGATTCATCGCACGTTACATTTTACAACAAAGGTTTCCGTATGAAAAATACAATACAGAAATTTCTTACCTGTTTACTGCTTCTCAATACAATATGGATGGCAAATGCCGATGAAGCCGCACTAAAAAATCCAGATGGCTCATGGAAGTGGACGAATCGGCTTATCCATGAGACCAGTCCTTACCTGTTGCTCCACGCGCATAACCCCGTAGAGTGGTATCCGTGGGGCGATGAAGCATTAGCGCGTGCGAAGAAAGAAAACAAGTTAATTTTTCTCTCTGTCGGATACTCTACGTGTTATTGGTGCCACGTCATGGAACGGGAGGTCTTCTCCAATCCAGAAATTGCTGCTGTGATGAACGAGGACTTTATTAATATTAAGATTGACAGGGAAGAACGTCCAGACTTGGACGAAATCTATATGACAGCGACGCAATTACTAATACAGCGCGGCGGATGGCCCAACTCTGTTTTCCTCACCCCTGATTTAAAACCTTTTTATGCTGGTACCTATTTCCCACCGACAGATATGCCCGGCAGACCCGGGTTTCCAACGATCCTTGATGCGGTGCATGAGGCATGGGTAACGCGAGAGGCGGAAGTCATTGAATCCGCAAGCCAGATTTCGGATACTATTGAGTTAGCAACAAGCAGAGGGTTCACGGCACTCGCTGCCACACCACTGGATAGATCGCTTACGACTGCGGCATTGGATTATCTCCGTACAACTTATAGTCACGCCTATGGTGGATTTGGTGGCGCACCGAAATTCCCAAGTCCTGCGAATCTTGAATTTCTGCTAAGCGAATACGAGCGTGTCTCCGATGAATCGCTGTTAAAAATGGTGACGTATACACTCGATATGATGGCTTACGGTGGGATGTATGACCAGATAGGCGGCGGTTTTCACCGATATTCTGTTGATGCAAAGTGGCTCGTTCCGCATTTTGAGAAGATGCTTTACGACAACGCACAATTGGCGAAAGTTTATCTCCACACATATCAGCTAACACAAGAAGATCGCTATCGGCGTATTGCTGAAGAAATCTTCAGTTTCATTTTCCGAGAGATGACGGCACCTGAAGGTGGGTTTTACGCAGCTTTAGACGCTGAGACGGATGCCGAGGAAGGAAAGTATTACGTCTGGACTGCCGATGAGATTCAGAAAATTCTCGGTAAGAAGGGGGCGGCACGTTTCGCTGGTGTTTACGGCGTTGACAAGGGACCTAATTTTGAAGGTAATAATGTTCTTTATGTTCCTAACGGAGCAGCGGCGGAGGATACTCTCAAGGAAGTAGAATCCGCACGGGAGAAACTCTTAACGACACGCTTTGATCGCGAATACCCGTTGCTGGACACAAAAATCATTGTCAATTGGAACGGGCTCATGATAGATGCCCTCGCTTACGGCTATCAGGTGCTTGGAAAAGAGCGGTATCTTATCGCGGCATCGAAAGCTGCCCAGTTTATTCTTAGCACGCTGAAGAAACCGGATGGTGAATTGTGCCATACCTATACCGCAGGTGTTGTAAAACAGGATGTGTATCTTGACGACTACGCCTTCTTTGTCCACGGATTGCTTGGATTGTATCAGGCTACGGGTGATAAAGAGTGGTTGAATTCAGCGAAAAGACTGACTGATGCGATGATTCAACTTTTTTGGGATGACAAAAACGGTGGATTCTATTACACGAAAGCGGATGCCAAGCATCTTATTGTGCGCACCAAGAAACCTTATGACTCAGCAATTCCGTCTGGCAATGCTGTCGCTGTCGCAAATCTATTGACATTCGGGACAGATTACCAGCGTTACGCTGAAGAAACACTGCAAATTTTCGCTAAGTCTATGTCACAAAGCCCTTCGTCCTTCATGTATATGCATTTTGCCCTTAACCGCTATCTAACCGCAGGAGAAGAAGTCGGTACGGCAATACCATCATTTGTGAGTGCTACCGTTGAAGTTAATGCCAAAAACAAAGGAATATACGATGTGATGCTTCAACTCGATATTGCTACGGGGTGGCACATCAATGCAAATCCAGCAGGTCAAGACAATCTGATCCCGACAACGATTACAGTGAATACAGAGACCTCGTTGGAAATTGCCGATGTAGCATATCCGAAAGGGAGATCGACACGCTTTGAATTTAGTAGCGAATCCTTGAATGTTTATGAAGAAAGCCTCACGATTCCGTTACGGTTAAAACAGAAGCCGAATACGAAGCACGACAAAAACGTCCCAATTACACTACAACTCACCTACCAACTCTGTAACGAGACTGAATGTTTGTTGCCACAAACATTGGAAATTCCGTTGGAAGTGCCGTAGTTTTTGCCTATGAAC
>JAPOOP010000544.1 GCA_026713385.1 Candidatus Poribacteria bacterium
AGCAAGATAGGTTATCAATTTGTCTTTTGCTTCCGAATTTTTGTGTGCGTAGGTGATGAACACCTTTAGTCCTTTGCTCATTGACTTTTCTCCACAGTACCAACTTCTTTGAAAATGAAACCTCACAACCTTCTGAATCGCGGATTTACGCGGATTACACGGATGACGCAGATTATTGACTTTGGTATTGACGAGTTATTTGTCCGAATGACAGAATGTTTTTCTTTGACAATCTTTGATGTTTTTCCTTGCGATGCCCTTCCGGCAGCAGAACCCTTAAAATCCGCGTAATCCGTACAATCCGCGATTCAGACACTCCGCTCCACAATTGTAATCTCATCTTCCGTTAAATTATACAATTCATACACCAGTTTATCAATCTCATTTTCACGGTCGGAGGTGTCTGCGTCCGGGTCCTTACGTTTGGCTTCAAGGATTTTATCTACAAGAATAATCAACGGTTCCTGCTGCTCACGAGGTGTTTTTGCAATAGGAAAATCCCTAATTTTTCCCACACCTACATCAAAACCAGCCCCCCGCTTCTTACAATTTACTTGATACCAATAAAGAGCAAAATTTGAATTCAGGATAGCCAATACGTATTTCAAATCATAATTTTTCTCTTTTTCAATAATTGAGGAGAAGGAGAAACCGAAAAAGAGTTCTGATGTATCATATGTAAATTCGGGTTGCTTAAACATATTTTTGAAGATGATTTTGGCGGAGGTAAAGTATTTATCTTGCCTGGGTCTATGTATACCATAGGGGCCATTTGATGAAGTTATGAGCATTTGGACTTTATCCAAATGGTTTTTGAGGCGAGCAAACAGCTCATCACCTTCTATTTCCTTTTTTATATACTTATCGCTATAAATTAGGTACTTGTCATGCCATTTGACTCCATATCTGAAAACGTTCATTGGATTCACATATTTTTTTAATACTTTCCTCTCTTCTGCATTTAAGCGTAAACAATCCACCTCACGTTGAGTTAGGACGAACACACCATCTCCAACCTGCACATTTTCCACCGGCGTTTTTTCCAAAGCTTTCTTTGAAATTCTATCAGGTGCTTCAACTACACCTTGAGAAACATCGCAAATCTCTCCAAGTCGAATTACATTTTCAAGTTGCATTTGTTCATTTTCAACCAAGATTTCATCTTGATTAGAATAGATGGTTGAATTTTTCAACTCCTTGAGGTGTGAATTATCCGTGTTTTCCATCTTGTTCAAATCAATCAGATTGTTCTGTAACCTTTTATAAATAAATTCATCGCGGTTTCTGTCTTTAATGTAAACGGCTACCATATGCTGACCAACAACTTCATCAAAGACCTTTAATTTTCCAATATCAACAAAAGAGATAAACGAAAGTTCATCTTTTATTCTGCGAATTAGTTTTTTCGCCCCACTACTATTCAACCAGTAACGTGATGTAATATAAGAAACAACACCACTTTTACTTACTATATCTATAGCTTTGTGTAGGAAGAAATACCAATAATCCATTTTTCCCTGATGCCACTGTTTGCCCCATTGATTCTTTATGATTGGTTCAAAAACACTTTTATTGTTCTGTTCCTTGAGATACGGAGGATTACCAATCACGACATCAAACCCTTCCGTGATCCCAAACATCCACTCTGGGTCAAACCAATCAGCGGTGGCGTTCTGGTCATACGGATCCCACTGTGCAATTTTTTCGGCATCATCTGCTGGGGTACCCATGCTTTTTAATTCTGCTGCCAATTCTGATCGCAACTGCTTGTCCTTGCGTTGATATTCACGTTTACGTTGACGGGTGGTGGCGTGGAAATGCCGCTCGCGGTTGTTGCTCAGTTCGCGTTCCAAATCTCGCGCGGTGTTACTTGTTAGCATCCGTTGTGCTGTGAGACCTATCAGTGTGTTTGCCGTGAGAAAGCGTGTCTCCAAATTCGGCAACGGTTTGATGCCGAAGTTCTCTGCATTCTGTTCCGGTTCCTGCTCAATGGCGAGGGATATAAAAAAGCGGAGTTTTGCGATCTGACATGCTACAGGTTGGATGTCTATACCGAAGATACTGTTTTGAATCAGATATAGCTTTCGTCCGAAGTCTGAATCTCGGTAACGTTTGAAAGTTTCATCGATTTCGATGAGTTCTTCACGCCGCGTCGGGTCGTCTTGTGTATCAAACGCGATTTCTGCTCGATGGAGGGCGCGTTCCTTCTGTAGCTTTTCCCATCGACTGTTATCCGGGTCAAGTCTCCGTAGTGCAAGGGTCAGTTTGTGGAGCATCCCCATCGGGAATGCGCCTGACCCAACTGCGGGATCCAATATCTTGAGTTCGGAGATTGTTTTCACAATGGCGTCAGTTTCGCTATCGTCAAACCAGTCGCTCGCATCGTCAAATATCTGGGCATAATCAAGAAGGTAGCGTAGACGTTCCTCCCACAATTGTGTGTCACTATCAGTAGGACTGCACTTTTGGGAGAGCGTCGCGACTAATGCCTCATCTACCATGTAATCGACAATGGCGCGCGGGGTGTAGTAGGAGCCGGTCTGTTTACGCACGGTTGCACCGGTTTCTGGGTTGTAGGCGGCGAGTAGGTTTTCAAATACCCTACCGAGCAATTCAGGGTCTAATGCTACTTCTTGTTCTATCGGTGTGTTCTCCTCGACGGTGAATTTGTAATGCTCAAGTAGCGGGATCAGTCCATGATGTGCGTCAAAAAAGAGGCGGTTCGGAATAGATAATTTCTTATACTGATTATCAGAGAAACAGTCGATTCGGTAACTCTCTTTACCTGTCGCTTCCCAGCTATCCAGACAATCGAACAATCCGCCGTTGATGAACGGCGTTTGACCGAATATCCCCACTAATTTATCGGGGTCGTGCATCTGATCTTTATAGCGATACCGTGAGAAATCACGATTTGTAGAGTAGCCAACGGTGCTAAACCTTCGCTTCTCTATTTCGGTGTTGAGTGTAGCGAAAAAGAGGTTTTGTAGCACGGCGCGATAGTAGGAATCGCCGCTGTCAAAGTCGTCCTCTTTGAGCAGGTCTTGGATTTGTGCTTTGTTGAACAACGCATCTGCTACCAGTCCTTTTTCCTTGATGAACCAGATAAAGAGTAGGCGCGTGATGAGACGTATCACATGCTCTTCCGGTTTTATGACGCGGTTTTCATCTGTTGGGAACTTTGCCTCCGCTGTTGCCCATTCAAACCATGAAAATAGTTTCCGATAGAACTGTTTGTTGAGTTCTTCGGTGTCGAGTTTGGCGAGCCACGCTGCCAGCAGACCGTCAAAGTTTTTCGGTTTGTTGTTGGCAGCCATCCAGTCCACGCGGTCTTCAAATGAGAGTTCGGACAGGATGTCGAGATGTGCGCGATGTGGGTTGTTCAGACGGATGTCCTTAATCAGCGTAACTTGTCCTAATACGTCACGATCCTCGTCGGTTTTGTGTGGACGGCGATCGGTGAAGCCTATCGTCAGACGGTTTGCCACGCGAAAGAATACGACAGTCGGCGCGACCAACCGTTTGTTGATTTCTCGCGTAAACTCGGCGTATTTGGTTCGGGAGTAGGTGTTATCTTTCAGTTCAACTGCACAGAAAAGGAAACTGTCTGTGTTTCCCTTATCGAAG
>JAPOOP010000080.1 GCA_026713385.1 Candidatus Poribacteria bacterium
AAATATTATCTCTACTTCGCACATCATCGCGGTGCCTATATCCGATTGGCGTATGCTGATGCAATTGAAGGACCGTACACGATCTATCAACCCGGCGTATTGCATCGAGATAATACCGTATTTCAGGGACGCGATCATATCGCTTCGCCAGATGTCCACATAGATGAGGAAAACCGCCGCTTCTTTATGTATTTTCACGGAACCTACGGTGGAGGACAAGCAAGTTGTTGGGCGACCTCCACTGACGGCGTGAATTATACCGCTTCAAATACACTGGATAAGCGAAACGGTGCCTACTTTCGGGTCTTTTGGTGGAACGGACACCCCTATGCGACATATCACGGTTGGATAAGTCGTGCGCAAACCCCAGAATGGACAGCGACGTTCATTCCGCGAGATACACCGCTCTTTCCACGTAAATCGGAAGAGGACAACACAGGATTCCCGCGTCACACAGCGAACCTCCTTGACGGGGATACATTGACTGTTTACTACTCACTTTACGGAGATAGCCCAGAGCGCATCCGTAAAAGCACTGTGCAGTTGACAAATGACTGGAACGATTGGACTCCATCTGAGCCAATAGAGGTTATCGCGCCAAAATACGATTTTGAGGGTGTAGATTTGCCGATTAGACCGTCAACAGGTGGGTTAGATCGCGAACGCGTGCATGAGCTCCGCGATCCAGCGATCTATTGTGAGGATGGAAAAACATGGCTTCTTTATTCGGTTGCAGGCGAGCAGGGGATTGCGATTATCCGCTTGTGATGGAGACAAATTCAGATTGTAACATTTTAATAGTCTTTCTAAATTTTCATCTGGATGACCGAGAATGTCTACGCTGATAATACTAATCCTCCCGTTCTAAGATTCTGGAAGTTTATAGACACCCCGCTTGACCTTTATAATCTCACCTGCTTCTACAAGGCGTGTGAGTTCTGTATTTATTGCTTTTGGGTGTCCCTGAATCGCCTCCGTGAGTTCGGGTGTTTTTTTCTCTCCATCGGCAAGAAGTGCGAGAATTTGCTCACGGAAAGGAACACGTGAAATTTTCCCCATCCTTTGCAAAACTCTATTCGCCTGCCTTGGAGAGCATCCCAGAACCCGCTCTACCTCTTTTCTGCTGGATTCAGCCGTCAGATTATCGCGTTCGGTCTCAAATTGTTGACGTATCGCTACCACCTCAGCGAGTTTGTCTAACCCACCGGCGACATCGAAATCTTTCCAATCAAAAAGGAGCGTTTCAGGTCTGTCGGTGATCTCAGGAATTCGGAACCCCGTAATCAACATAACTTTCTTGTTTGCTGAACGGTTCAGCTGAACCAGCTCCATAATCTCTGTGAATATACGGATGACCACTTTTTCATGAACGCTCTGGACGCGCGCGTCTTTGTAACGGTAGGACTTAGGTTCCATTTCATAAGAGAGAGGCTCCTCGTCGTTTCCAAAGTAGACCTGAGTGAATTCCAATAGAGTGCGAGGTCCTATTTCCGGCATACCAACAATCCAGATGACCTGTGCCTCCTGAAAAGCGGTTTCCAATCCTTCCAGCCTTCGAAACTCCGTCAAGAAACAGACATTCTCGTTTTTCGCTATACTTTTCAGTTGCTCAAGTGCATAAAGAACGGTTATGATCCCATGCTTAATATTCGGATCCCTTTCTATTTCAGCTTGAATTCTGGAAAAAATGTGCTGCCCCGTTTCAGACATCCCGATAACGTCCCAAGTGCTGCTGAAGTCTAAAATTGTCTCCCGTGGATAAATACTGGTCCGAATCTGAAAAACAGAGTTTCCGGGAACCCACGCCATCGGTTGCCTGTGAAGGCTCTCGGTTTCTGCATCCAAGAACGCCCGATGTAAATGTTCACCGTAGAGAATCGGCGCATTGACCAAAAGGTGTTTGACGCTCGGATGGAGGACCGGCGGTACCCAGAACTGTAGTGCTTCGTCCTCCCATCGCATCGGGGCATCAGCGTCCCTCGTGTAATGTGTAAAGAAACGCCTGAATTGATCCCAAAACGTCCAGCTTGGATCCGCACAAACCACTGGGAACTCCTGAATGTTTTCAACAGTCGCCGCGTCCAAAATACCCAACCTGACGGCATCGGCTATTGACATCAGAATTTTCATGTCTTCGTTCGGCACAAAAGCGTCGAGTCGAAAAAAGGGCACCCCTTCCGCAGCCAATCTATCCGCTGCTGCTGTGTCCAAAGGAATATAAGCAGAGATGCCTCGCGCAAACTCAATTGTATGGCGTGCTAATTCCGCACCGGTCTCCGCATCAATAGCTCCGCGTGCGACCACTCTCCCCTGTATATTGATGTGGCACATCTGTTGGACAATTTCTTCTTCCAGCCATTCAAAGGTCTGGACCACTGTTCGGAGGCGTTTGGTAAAGCTACCGTGGGATCTGTCTCTGATTTCTACCGCATTCAGTAGCACTATCGCAAAGTTCCCTAAGGCACTGCCTTGCCAGTTGACAACCCACTCCTTCAATGTGGTTCTCGGGAGTTGGCATCTAAGTAACAATGCATTCTCTCTCTTGACATTGATGATACAGAGGGGTTGTGTTCCATCACGCCTTTCGAGAAGTTGTTCCACTCTTTTGGCATACTGTGGATCCAAAAACAGTCGAAAATTCCCTAATATTTGTGCGTGAGTCGTTTGGAATGTAGAGAATTGTGATAGATAGCCACGCTCGCGACATGCTGTATAGACGGGGCATTGTGGACAGATAATTTCGCTCGGGTCCCCTCCCTTTTGCTCAATTGCTTCGCACCGCTCGGGATCCTCGCAGACATTTCCACGCTGAAAGGGGGTTGCCATGCGCACATCAGCGGGGATAGCTTTCACCTGATCCCAGAGATACATCCGATCCCGCCACCCTGTAACCGATCCCACATTTCGGTCTTGAAGAAATTGCTCAGCTGCTTCCCCAAGTTCAGCACTGGGCACTCTTAAACAGATTGCCTTACGCAGGAAGGGTTCCACTTCACGAGTTTTCTCTACGTCTATCTCGGGAACACATCCGAGGACGCGCACGTTCCTATCAAAAGCACGTTGCACCTGAACATTAATTGCTTCTGGCGTTTCATCAATCTTTTCCGTAGGTTTCGACTTGTGTAACACCGGAGACGGACGTTTTAGTGATAGTGGACTGAGGTTCCCTTCCCGAACAGCAAGCACTTTATCGTCTATAGGGAGCCCCGTCTTCGGAATCGGCGGTAGGATACCCGTATCCTTCCAGACATCTGTGATGAGCGTTGCCTCCACAGGGATATCCGTATCAAATGTAGATGCACACATCCACACACCCTCTTCATTCTCCCACAAGGAGACCTCTGTGTTACCACTCTCATTACCGTGTCGGTGCCAATAGTGAACGCCATCCTCTTGTCTGACATAAGAGAACCCACGCTTGAAAAACGCCTCTTTGGCGAGATCAAGTTTACCCGATCCGAGAGAGTAGGGCGCGTCGGGGATTCTCTCCATGTGTTGTAGACTTTGGGAACCAGGTTCGCGAAGTTTCGCGCGAAGGGCATCGATAGGGGCAAAGAGAACCTCTTTAGGAATCACAGGCGGATCTAACAAATTTCCAAGCAGGATTTCATAACGCCCATCCCAGCAGTTGTATCCTTTCTCGCCCAAAATTTCAAGATACGCATCGTGGTGGTACGGATTCTCTTCTGATGGGCTCCCTTTATAGACATATACCCGTGCCTGCATGGTGTTCGGGTGCAGGTACCCCGGTATCCTACAAGAAAAGCGCAACCCACCAGATTTTAACATCGTCAACAACGGGTTCGCGACTGCGTTAACAAGTGCTTGAACGCAATCAAGAACGGCATCAGAGGCAGCACAGATGGCTTCATATTTAAAGTCAATGTCATGCCATGGCGCATCATCGCGTCCTGAGGGAATACCTGTATACACTTGCATCCCCCATGACCTATGCCATTGAGTGATATCCCAGTCTGTTGCCTGTTGGCGTTTCAAGAACCGTTCACCCCCAAAAGACCGCGGGGGGCGGTCGGTTCCAGGCGCCTGCCCTATCGGCATAAAGGAAATGCCTGCCGCTTCCAAGTCTTGCAACATCACAGGGTATCCGTGCGCACAATAGACTGTGAAGTGGTAAGGAAGCCCTTTGTAAAACAGAGGCGTTACGGTTGTCTTCCGTTGCTCAAGAGGCTTTTCGTGCCGTTGATGACAGCGGGCAATGATATCTTGCAAGAAATCGGGGGGCATTGATAACTCCATCTTTTCACATAAGTTAATAATGTATATTATCAAAAATGTCATTTTTGGTCAAATTTCAAATTGATATAAAGTCAATCATAATCAGGATTTATATTACAGTTATATTGGGACATATTTTTTAAAATTAAAATAATAATATTATAATATCTTTACAAAACTTTATGCGATTTACTCTATTTTTCCCAAGACCTATCAGATACATATTTCATATCAGATCCGGTTTGTGTTTCCCTCTTTTTACATCAATGGTAAAGCAGGCGACTCGTGTTAGCTGAGCAGATTTCGTGCCATACCTCCAACAAACCACATCTGCACTCAGCCTTCTGAGATTTCCAAAGATATTTTTAAAAAGGGATGCCTAAAACACAGGCAAATTCTAAGTTCGTTAGAGGTAGAGCATATCCACTTTTTATCCAAGCGTAATCTCCATTCAAGAAATCGCACCTGTTTTTAACCCCGCTCATTTATTCAGACACAAAAACTGCAGCGCATCTCCAAAAATTTTCTACTGAATCAGCAAATTCTGGCATTGGCGTTTTTTGGAGGGAAGATTTTTCTCACAAAAAATGGGATAAAATCCAAAAGTCTGTGCATTTTTTAAGGAAAATAACAATTTTTATAGATATAATTTGCTTTTTCCCAAAAAATATAACATAATTTATAGTTATAATAGGATTAATTATTTTTTTATTGAATAATAAAAAAATTGACCTATTATAACTAATATAGTGCGTTAACTGCTTCTCGATCGGTCGAGAGAATCTACATATTGGAGTTATGTCAATACTTTTTTCGTGGTAGGACCTGCCCTAAAGAGCGAGACTTCGGCAGTCATTAAGCAGAAGCATTCGTGCGATCAACGACCACTGCTTCCAGTCAAAGACTTACTACGTAGCCTCCTGCAAAAGACACTCCACTGGGGAAAACACCCAAGCAAAAACACTGCGACACACAAGTGTCCTTACGAAAAGTATTGATACACGATTTCAAATGGGATTCAGTATTACCTGTCTTCCCTATTGTGTATGTCCAACTACGATTTACGATAGATTGTTTTAGAGCTTTACACTATAGGAACGCTATCAAAAGTTGGTAACCAAAGTCTATATATCAACCATACACGCTGAAGTCATTTAGCAGATTTAACAACTTATTTGAAGAAAAACAGCATCTACATCTCCAAGCGAAAGCATGGAGTATCGACGCTGAAGAACAAGATAACATTTCACACCGGACTTGCGAAAATCGCAACCGTTAGGTGAACCTAATAGTCCATGCAAATCATAGGTTTTCTCACTTTGGATACCAATAAACCGACATAAGACGCGAAAGGCAGAAGCATAAATGGATATATTTAAAGAGTTTTTGGAGAACGTTATTATTCTTCTGAGAATTATCGCGTGGATAGGGTTGGCTCTGTTTTTTATCGGATGCTGGAATATTCTTGGAGTTATTGTAGGTAAGAAATGGCTTGAAGAACGCCAAGGAGGTCTCCGGTGAAGTTGCGTCTTGGGGATGTGTTAATCGAGACCGATCACATTGAGTTTGTAGAAAGGATCGCTCCTCACACGGTCAAGCTATTTTTTATATCTGGTAAAATGTTAGAGGTGCATTGCGGGGTCAAGTCAGATGCTTCCGCGACATGGAATCAGGATGCCGACGGACTCATCCAGACGATCCATAACACCGACGCTGTCAAGGTTTTCGGTAAGGAATAGGGAAAGACCCTGCGAAAATCAACGTGCGCGCCTACACATTCAATTTTGATGTGGCGGACTGAGAAAGCCGAGAGCACACATCTGTGGAGAACGAACCTATGAAACTCAGGTTGAAACAACAGAAAAATTATAGTGAACCCGCAAATATGTGAATACATGGAATCGAAACTTCCCGCCTCGCCAACTGTGAAATGTGTATAGGTAAGCATGGAATTTGCTACGAATGTGAAAAATAAATAATATGTCTATAGAATTAGCAATCGGTCGAAAGCGGTTCTTTTTCTCGCGCGTTGGCCAAGCGGTCTGTCGAGGGTAGCCTTGCATAAATCTCGCTTTGCAGGTTGTACGGGAGTTCCTCAAAACAATCTGCATTTATTACACCAGATATAAGTAATTTGTAGATTCCAGAAAGTAGACCTTGATCGAAATCAATCCATCAATAACGGAATATCTTCAATTGTACAACTTCAACCTTCCTTATATTTCGATTATCAGTCAAGAAAAAGGGGTAGGTACTGCTAAATAATGTAAAATTTACCTTCCCTCTTTTAAGATGCCAAGCAATGACAAAAAAAGCAGGACAGGGCTTAAAGATACTCAAGATGTCCCTGTTTCATCCGCTACGAAAGGACTCCATAGTTAGGTGAAGCAATCATGGAGCGACAACCCATATTCATTCAATTACCATCGCCTCCCATGCAGGCGATTTACAACACTATTCAGAAGGTTAAAGGGCCAAAAATTTCCTTCTTCATTACCGGCGAAACCGGCGTTGGTAAGGAGGGTGTCGCACGATATATTCACGAAAGTGGATCCCGATGTGACAAGCCTTTTGTTGCCATCAACTGTGGTAGATTCTCCTCAGAGCTCCTGCAGAGTGAACTCTTTGGGCATGAGGCAGGGGCGTTTACGAGCGCAATCCGTCAGCGACAGGGAGCATTTGAAGTTGCAAACGGAGGCACCCTCTTTTTAGACGAGGTACTCGAAATGTCGTTGGACGCGCAGAAAATGCTTCTTCGTGTCTTGGACACAGAAACACTCACGCGGCTGGGAGGAAATGAATCTTTGACCGTGGATGTTCATATTATCGCATCAACGAATAAGAATATTCTGAAAGTCCTTAAAGAGAAGGAATTTCGGGAGGATCTGTATTACCGCCTGAAAGGTATGACGTTTCGCTTACCCCCGCTAAGGGAGCGTCCCGAGGATATCGCACCTTTAGTAGACGCATTTATCAACGAGTTCTCAGCCGAATACAGGAAAAGTGTTAAAGGGGTTACTCCAAAGACACTTGCCCTTCTTGAGCAGGCAGCGTGGCCCGGGAACATTGGTCAGTTGAGGAGCACAGTTCAGACGGCTGTCTCTCTCGCGACGACTAACAAGCTCGAACCTAAGGATTTCCCTGAGATTTATCCTGAATTCGTTCAGACCCTTATTTCTATATGGCACACACTTCCCCAGGAGATACAGAATGCAATATGGGAGACCCTCCTTCCGGAGACACAGTACACAATTAGGCATAAGCTTCCAAAGCAGACAGCAGGTTTTTGGGGTAATCTATCGGTTCCCAAAATGGAGAAAAACATAGAAAACGGGGAATTTCTGAATATAGAAAATATGAATCAGAATCAAATTCTACGTGCAGTTGCTCAGAAACGTATACAGCAATACGCTTCCCTACGTGAGGCAGCTGAATCATTAAGCATTGATACTCGCACGCTTCAGAGACACGCCCAATGGAAAGAACCAGACGAATAAGGTATTCACTATCATAGCGTCTACGATGCCCAAAAAAATTATGATGCTACGTGACCGTATACGGCAAGCCGTTACCACCTACTTAGGGACGCTACCGTTTTCAGACAAAGAGATTTTGACAGATTTGCCGATTCGATTCGGAGTTCCCGGGGTCGGAGGTGTGGCAGATCATGTAATTCGTGATGACAACCATTTCATTGTTATTGTCATCTGCGAGGGGGCCGACTTGATGGGAACTGTGTTAGAGGCTCATGAACACCTGAAAGGTCTTCTCTCCGCGACCGACACACAGTTCGGAGTCCTTGCGACAGGCACGGATCCGGATAACTGGTTTTTTTCTGAGAACTGCCGCAATAACTGGTTCATTGAGATCCCACGATCAATTTTTGAAAGTCGAGTAGCACGTTGGCATCCTGATATGCGCCAAGGCGCGTCAGCACTGAAGTTGCAGGAGGAGGTGAATGTGTGGAAAAATAGGGCACATCAGCGGCTTAAAAAGCTACGAAAGTGGCGATGGACCGCCATTGGTTTTGGAATAGGTTTCCTTAGTGCTAGCGCGGTGTTGATATGGTATATCCTCAAATGAGACAAAGGAAATTTGCCTCATAAACTGTATGAAGTTTAAAGAAGTCAAGACTTATGCAAAGCAGTTAGAAACTGATCCACTTCTGTGAAGTGCCAACGTTTATTCAGACCAAAATTTAGCAAAGTTAAGACAA
>JAPOOP010000410.1 GCA_026713385.1 Candidatus Poribacteria bacterium
ACGTTCGGACGGATTGATATTTTAGTCAATAATGCTGGTATTTTTAGTTATACGCGTATCGATGCATGCACGGAATCGGAATGGGATCGGATGATGGCTGTGAACCTCAAGGGTCCGTTTCTTTGTTCACAGGCAGTCATGGAAACGATGAAGACACAACGCTCTGGGCGGATCATCAACCTCGGTTCGTTGGCGGGACAGGTCGGAGGTTTGGTTGCCTCTGCCCCGTATTCGGCTTCAAAAGCGGGTGTAATGTGTTTGACGAAATCGTTGGCACGTGTGCTTGGAGAGTATAGCATTACGGTGAATTCCATCGCACCGGGAGTAGCGGCAACGGAAATGGCGAAAAATCATCCCGACATGACAGATCAGATTCCACTCGGACGGGTCGCGGATGCCTCGGAGATCGCGAGTGCCATCCTTTTTCTCGCCTCGGAAGAGGGGCAGTATGTAACGGGCGCGACACTTGATGTTAACGGTGGAATACGGATGGCTTAGAATAACTATGAAGGAGAAAGATATGGAATATAGAACACTTGGACGCGCAGGCGTGAAGGTTTCGCCGCTTTGTCTCGGTACAATGATGTTTGGTGGACCGACGAATGAAAAGGATTCAATTCGGATTATCCACAAGGCACTGGACGCGGGAATTAACTTTATGGACACGGCGAATGTCTATAATGACGGTGAATCGGAACGGATTATTGGGAAAGCTGTTCGCGATAACCGAGAGAAATGGGTCATTGCCACAAAAGTTCACGGCGGGATGGGAGATGATGTGAATGCAGCGGGTTCACACCGTTTTCATATCATGTCGGCAGTCGAAGCGAGTCTCGAACGTCTTGACACAGATCACATCGATGTCTATTACTTGCACCGTTGGGACGCCACCACGCGAATTGCGGAATCGCTACGGGCTTTGGACGATTGTGTGCGACAGGGAAAGGTGCGTTACATTGCCTGTTCCAACTTCCAGGCGTGGCGTATTTGTGAAGCACTCTGGACAAGCGAAAAGCAAGGACTGGAAGAGTTTGTGTGCGTCCAACCCCTTTATAACATTGTTAACCGAGATCCTGAGGTAGAATTGCTGCCGTTCTGTGAAAAGTATGGGATAGGGGTTGTGCCGTATAGTCCGTTGGCGCGAGGGGTACTGGCGGGGAAGTATTTGCCCGGCAAAAAGCCACCCACGGGTTCACGGGCAGCACGTAAGGATAGACGAATTTTGCAGACAGAACTCCGTGAGGAAAGCTACGAAATCGCGCAAAAACTCAAACCGCTGGCAGATGCGCGCGGTAAAACGTTGACGCAATTTTCATTGGCGTGGGTGTTGGCAAATCCGATAATTACCTCCGCTATCATCGGACCGCGCACCATGAAACAATTAGAGGATAACTTGGGATGTTTAGATTGCACGCTGACGGAAGCCGACGAAGCAACTATCAACGAATTGGTCCCACCCGGAGAACATACGGGCAAAGGATATAACGATCCGGCGTATCCAGTGCTAGGGCGGTTCACATAAGGACATTTTCATGAGGGAAATCGCAGTATTTGTCGCTTGTATTTTATTTTATGCAAGCGTAGCCCCAATTGTAGCGTCTACGAGTGAGATCGCAGAGGCACGGATCGCGGGCGAAAATGACACTAAAGGTTTCGACTGGAAACGGTTTACTGCCAGTTATCTTACCATCCACGCCTCACCGATATTGCTCCTGTCGGCTATTTGGTTCATGGACGAATTCAATTTATATGGTGGTCCGTTTGATAGTGATAATGTTGTTCTGAGTTGTTGCGCCGCCACATACGGAATCTCCGCGCTTACAATAGTGTTTGCCTTGATCCATTCACCAGTTCCTCCAGCAGACCGCTTTTTAGGGAAATCGCCTGAGTGGGTAAATGCTTATACTCAAGCGTATCAGAAGAGCATGAAACGATCCAGAGTGGACGCCAGCGTTGCTGGGTGTTTTGCGGGGACAGCAACCTTGGCAGCCACAGTTTATCTGATTTTTAGTGTCACCAGTGGAGACACACCGGGAAGCAATTAGAGTAGATTTCAGAATTATAGTAAAGCCCACAAGTACCTGGATATTGGCAGTAGGCGAGGTTAGGAAACCGCGCCAGCAGCAGGGATGTTGAAAACTAAGCAACTGTCCACATATTTTCGGACTTTAGAATAAAATGAAGCATCCGGCCCAATTTTGAGAGCACTATCTGCAAACGTTACCGCGATTCAGAGAAAATCCTTCGCCTACTGCAACCACGGTAAGATTCTGGAAAAGGCACGGGACTGCTCTCTGGCGAGGAAGAAATTTCTTTTGGGTGCGTCAGAAAGCTTCTTACATCGTTGGAGAGAATATCTCCTGATCTCATAAAGCTGATACCCTAAATCTGCAACGTAATTCTCTATTTCACCGAACATGGCATGGTTCGTTTCACCAACATCCTTCAGTTCCGCCATTAAGAGAGGTGCGTGCGTTTTTAAGCAGTGCTCGCCACCGCGTAATACCTCTAACTGATACCCCTCCACATCGATCTTGATGAAATCCGGAACTGGGAGTTCGCTGATGAGGTTGTCAATCGTGTCGAGTGTTACGCGTTCCGATGCTGCTCGTTCGTTAGCATACTTTAAGGAAGCGGTGCCTTCGGCAAGTCCCGCCTCAGCGTAATAGAGGTGACGCTGTTCTATGCTGTCACCAAGCCCTTTATTGACAACAGTAACATTTTCAAACCGATTCAGCGAGACATTCTCACGGAGATAGCCACAGGTGCGTAGGGCAGGTTCAAACGCTACAACTACGCCAGCATCTTTAACCCGTGAGGCGAGGAGAC
>JAPOOP010000162.1 GCA_026713385.1 Candidatus Poribacteria bacterium
ATAGAGCGTGCTATGGTCAAAATTGCGAAGTCCTGTTAAAGATATGCGCGATTGTTTCACGGGCGGGTGTTCTTGACATCCGCCCGTATTACTTAATGTGAGTTCGATTAAAAGTAGTAGGCACACTCCGTGTGCCGTAACAGGCTTAACAAACTGACCTTATAGGATTGGAGGATACTCATGCGTAACTTTCGGCGTAACTTACAAACCGATGCCTCGTATGCAAGAAGGGTGTGCTTATGTGCTGTGTATCTAATAGTGAGTTTACAAAGTATCGGCACAGCCGCCGAACTGGAGGGTTTGGTCGTCTATTTTGCTTTTGAAGAGGATGCTGGTAAAACCGTCGCGGACCTTTCTGGTAACGGGCAGGATGGAAAGTTAGAGGGCGATACGTCGTGGACCGATGGTAAATTCGGGAAAGCGGTGAATTTCGGTGGGAAAGATGGAATTGTTCGAGTTGAACATTCCGATGCGTTTGAGTTTACCGATGGCATTACGATTGCCGCTTGGATTTTGCCCACTTTGAAGGCGGGACCCGGTACATGGCAACTTATAGCCGCAAAGGGACCTGATGTGCAGGAGTTTTTCGAGGTGCTACTCCATCCGGACGGTTTTATATGGATGGGGTGGAAGTTGACAGGTGGTCGGAACGTGCCAGCACAGAGTCCTCGTGATGTGCTCAAAGACAAATGGCAGCACGTTGCCGTTTCATTTCAGACTGGAAAATGGTGGACGATCTATCTTGATGGTGAGGTACTGATAGATTACCCGAAGACGGGTGACAAGTTGGTACCGATCGACGCGCCGCTTATGCTCGGCACTGAGGAACCTCCGGCTCTCAATCGTTACTATAACGGTGTTATTGATGATTTTGCCCTCTTTAACCGTGGGCTTTCACAAGATGAGATTAAAGAGATTCAAGGCGGTATCCAAGAGATTTTGGATGTTGAACCCGATGAAAAATTACCCACAACATGGGGACTTCTCAAACAGAGGTATGGTGTGCGCGATGGGTCAAATTGACAGATGCAATCACAACCCTTTTAGGACTGTGCCAATTTGGCAGACAACCAGCAGGAATTTTCCGCTATTTCCATCAATTACCATTGGCATAAATATTGCACACTATGTTGTAGCATAAACTGTTAGTTAAACGCGTAGATTGGGTCGAACGGACGAATTCACTGGAAATCACAAACTGCATAAGGCATTTAAGATTCATTTGACAGGTGTTTTCCTCACCCCCGGGGAATGCCATAAGGCATTCATACCGTTGATTCCGGGGGGATATTGCTTCGCAGTGAGAATAGAAAATCGTGTAATCAAAGCACCGCACTCCAGCGGAGTGCTATGTCTATGAAATGGGTTATGGTAGGCGCATTGTGAGGGCAATGTGCCTACCTTGAAACTCTTCGTATAAAGGAGATGAGTCAGAAATGAGTAAAGTCATTGGAATTGATTTAGGTACAACAAATTCATGTGTGGCTGTTTTAGAGAGCGGCGATGCTAAGGTGATTGAAAATACCGAGGGAAACCGGACGACCCCTTCGATTGTTGGTTTTACCAGCGACGGTGAGCGTCCTGTTGGACTGGTTGCAAAAAGACAAGCTATCACGAACCCACAAAATACAATCTTTTCAATTAAAAGGTTCATGGGACGAAAATATAACGAGATCGGTGACGATGCCTCCCGCGTGTCTTATGAATTAAAAGCAGATAAAGATGGTGATGTCGCTGTAAATATTGATGGCAAGGATTATTCGCCGCCCGAAATCTCCGCTATGGTTTTGCGGAAAATGAAAGAAACCGCCGAGGCATATCTCGGTGAAGAAGTCACAAAAGCGGTTGTTACCGTCCCTGCCTACTTTAACGATGCACAACGTCAAGCAACAGCCGATGCGGGTAAAATCGCAGGGTTAGAGGTCGAGCGGATTATCAACGAACCAACCGCCGCGTCCCTCGCTTATGGATTGCAAAATGAAGGCGATAAAAAAATTGCGGTCTATGACCTCGGAGGCGGCACGTTTGACATCTCTATTCTGGAAATCGGGGATGGCGTTTTTGAGGTGAAAAGTACTAACGGTGATACGCACCTCGGTGGTGATGACTTTGATCAAACCGTTATTGACTGGATGGCGCAAGAATTCCTGAGTAGCCAAGGGGTCGATCTCCGCAACGATCCGATGTCTCTGCAACGCCTGAAGGAGGCGGCAGAAACAGCAAAGTGTGAACTTTCCAGCACACAACAGGCTGATATTAATCTGCCTTTTATTACCAGTGATGCCAGCGGTCCGAAACACCTTAACTTGACGCTCACTCGCGCAAAACTGGAGCAGATTACAGATAACCTGATCCAAAGATCACTTGAACCTTGTCGACAGGCGCTCGCGGACGCTGAGATGCAAGCCTCCGATATTGATGAGATCATCCTCGTCGGTGGACAGACACGTATGCCTAAGGTTCAAGAAGCCGTACAACAACTCTTCGGTAAAGAACCACACAAAGGGGTCAACCCGGATGAAGTCGTCGCAGTCGGTGCAGCAATCCAAGGCGGCGTACTTGCTGGAGACGAAGAAGTCAAAGATATTCTTTTATTGGATGTCACGCCGCTCTCACTTGGGATTGAGACGCTCGGTGGGATGTTCACGCGGTTGATTGATAGGAATACAACAATTCCTACGAAGAAATCGAATATATTCACGACAGCGGAGAATAATCAGACCTCGGTTGATGTGCATGTCCTCCAGGGTGAACGGGAACAGGCAGTTTACAACAAAACCATCGGACGTTTTCGTCTGAGCGAGTTACCTCCGGCTCCGAGAGGCATCCCCCAGATTGAAGTGACGTTTGATATTGATGCCAACGGCATCCTCAACGTGTCTGCTAAGGATACCGCAACCGGTAAGGAGCAGAAGATTACCATTACCGCGTCCTCTGGGCTTAGCGATGCCGAGATTGATCAGATGGTGAAGGATGCCGAAACACACGCCGAAGAGGATAAACAGAAACGCGAGGAAGTTGAGACTCGCAACCGTGCGGATTCTATGGTCTATGAAACAGAGAAAAATCTGGGCGAGTTCGGTGACAAGGTAGACGAGGCATCCAAGGAGAAAGTGAACGCCGCCGTTGCCCGTGTCAAGCAGGCATTAGAGGCGGACAATCATGCAGAGATCCAATCCACGACGGAGGAGCTAACACAGGTCTGGCATGAGGTTTCTGCACAGATGTATCAGCAAACAGCCGATGCGGATCCGGGTGCTGCTGCCGGAGATCCGTCCGCTGCTGACGTGACGGCTGAATCCCCCGATAACGATGTCGTTGATGCTGAATATGAAGTCGTCGACGAGGACGAGAAGAAAGATCAGAAGTAACGAGTTCCGTTGTTTCGTCTGACTTGTTGCGAATTTTGATCCATAGCACCTATCACGTTATGC
>JAPOOP010000282.1 GCA_026713385.1 Candidatus Poribacteria bacterium
ACCAATTTTGTAGCATCGACCTTGCCGGAGTCAATTAACTCAATTGCCGCCTCAAAATCGGTTTCCATCCCGCTATAACCGTAGCAGTTAGAGCCTGTAACGAATGCTTCTGACCAGACGATCTTGGAAAGATCCACTTCAAGCGGTTTGTAGTATCCTGCGACGAGGACAACAGCCCCCTGTTTCCGAACGATATTCATAGCGGTGTCAAAGTTTTCCCCACCGCCTACGGTTTCAACTACCGCATCAAAACCGATGCCGTTTGTGACATCCTTGACGTACTCTCGCACATCGGTGTTGTTGATGTTCACGACATGATCTGCGCCGAGTGCTTTTGCGAGTTCTGCTTGCTGCTCGTACTTGACGGTAATCAACGTCTCTTTAACACCGGAGGCGACTGCATCCGCTAAAGCGAATTGTCCGATAGTACCGCCGCCGATAATTGCGACTGTGTCTCTGGAATTGGCACCCGTCCGCGCGATAGCGCGATGTGAAACAGCGAGCGGCTCAACAAGTGCTCCCTGTTCAAACGTCATATCTTTCGGTAATTTAAACAACCCGGAATGGTGTGTTGACGTGTATTCAGCGACCCCACCGTGCATACTCGGAGAGATCCCGCCTCTATTGAAGCAGAGATTGTACTGGCCGGTTTCGCAATACTTGCAGGTGCCGCAGTGTGAAAAACATTCCACGGCGACTCTGTCCCCGAGGTCAAACTCTGTTACGCCATCGCCGAGTGCCACGACTAAGCCACATGTCTCATGCCCTGCGGCATGTTCATGCGATTGTCCCCAATGCCCAAAATAACTGTGCAGGTCACTTCCACAGATACCGGTCTGCTTTGTGTCAACGAGTACAAAGCCAGGAGGCGGTTCGTTCCGTTCGACCTCACGAATTTCAATTCCTTCAATTCCTGTGTAGATAGCGGCTTTCATTTTCATTTTTTAATACTTCCTTGCGGAGAAACGACGGGACTCATGCGTTTCGGCTCTTCCGCTCAAGGGTCGCCCTCCACTACGTTACGGGCTACAGGTTTTGACGATGCCTAGAACCTCCGCTCCCCTGTATCTCCCGTAGACAGTGGACACAAAGGATCACAGTCCAGGCGGCCATCAATTAAAATGCTATTGGGGCCGAGGTGTTGGACCTCTGGCTACCCATCATCATGGTAAATCCGAGTTACCAGTGAATACAAACATTCCTAAAATCGCGCGTTTATCGGATTTTCCAACGCTCGTCTTCGGGATTTCATCAACAACGACAAACCTGTCAGGGATCCAAAACTTAGGGAACTCAGCAGAGAGATGTTGCTGAAGGTCATCTGAGATGTCTTCATCTATCCATTGTGAAAGTACAACGACAGCGAGTGGACGTTCACCCCACTTTTCATCTGGCACACCAATAACTGCCGCTTCAAGAACGGACGGGTGCTTTAGGAGTGAAGTTTCTAAGGCAACACTTGAAATAGACTCTCCACCACTTCGGATGAGTGCTTTCGCGCGGTCCACAATCTGCATGTAACCCTCCACGTCAATAGTGGCAATATCTCCCGTGCGTAACCACCCGTCGGCAGTGAAATGTTCCGTAGTAGGCTCAACGTTGTAGTAACGACTTGCTGTCCATGGGCTCCGCACTTGTAGTTCCCCAACTGTCTCGCCATTCCAAGGGAGTTGTGTGAAACCGTTAGATGTTTCAGCTGCGAGGCGGAGCTCAACCCCTGGCACGGGCCTTCCTTGCTTGGCTTTAACTCGCCACTTTTCAGCATCCGACAAATTTTGATGTGTCCCGCGCAGTTTCGAGAACGTACCGGTTGGTGACATCTCCGTCATGCCCCAAGCGTGGCAAATCTCAACACCGAGATTCTTCTCGTAAGCTTCAATGAGTGTAGGTGGCATTGCCTCACCGCCGACTATCAATCGCCGCAATGTGGAAATGTCCTGTTTCCTTTTCAACAATTCGGGATAAACCGTTGCCCAGACCGTCGGAACCCCTGCAGCAACGGTAACACCTGTTTCGGTGATGAGGTCTGCGAGGCACACGGGTTTAACACTGGGAAGCACTATATCTGCGCCAGCGAACATAGACGCGTAGGGCAATCCCCACGCCATTGCATGGAACATCGGGACGAGGGGCATCACGACATCTGTCTCAGTTAACCCGAAGACATCGGCTTGATTGACAGCAAGCGTGTGAAGAAACATGGAACGATGGGTGTAGAGAACACCGCGAGGTTCTCCTTGCGTCCCGCTGGTGTAACAAAGCCCCATTGCCCAGTTTTCGTCATCGATATTCCATGAATGGACTGGCTTGGCTTCAGAGAGCAACTGCTCATAAGCAACACCGGTATGCGCGGCATTCGGATTAAAGTGGACAACTTGTTTACATTCAATCTTCTCTCGCAATTCCTCAAACTGCTCGGCAAATGTGCCATCCACAAAAATGACTTTATCCTCTGCCTCGCGCATGATCCGCGCCAATTGAACAGCAGTGAGACGAACATTGAGCGGATGTAGCACAGCACCGAGGCATGGAATTGCATAGTAGAGTTCCAGATGCTGATAGGTGTTGGAAGCATAGGTCCCAACCCTGTCACCCGGCTGTATAATACCCAATTGCGTAATAGCGTTCGCTAACCGATTCACGCGCTCGTACAATGCAGAATAGTTGTAACGATGGAACGTCTGATCGGGCAGGAGCGTGGTAACTCGCTTACTACCGTGTATACGATGCGCATGTTCCAAAATCTGTGCAAGCGTCAATGGATAGTTCATCATTAAGCCGTGCATTTTTTAACGATTAGGTTTTCGCTCCGTTTTTTCAGGGTTTTCGATACATATCAAAGGGGTTGGTAAAAATCAAGCACTCTACAGAAATTCTGCCCGTCCGTGTCAAAAATTGCTACGGTTCGCATCCATTTTAGCACAAAAGCAGAGTTTGTGGTAAAAAAACTGATACTCCACATTTTCGCAACTTTAATTTGCATTTTACGAAAAAACAACACATAATTACATAATTAAACTGTTAGGACTTAGGTACACAGCAGATATTGAAGGA
>JAPOOP010000078.1 GCA_026713385.1 Candidatus Poribacteria bacterium
AACACCTTGGGATGTTAATGGCGACGGGATGGTGAATATTCAAGATTTGGTCTTGGTCGCGAGCGAATTCGGTCAGTCTGGAGAATCCCTTAAAGGGGATGTGAATGGTGATGGCAGCGTGAATGTCCTTGATTTAGTTCTTGTTTCTTCGCATTTTGGTGAAGATACAAATGCTGGTCAGTAGGACGGGCATTTCATAGAAGATTGAGAAAGCCGGACTTGGAATGAAGTGGAGAGCTTACTTGGGCATTTCTTTAGCCCAGGAGCAATCATTAGAAAAGGAAAATTAAAAAAATGGCATCTAAATATCGCGTTGGAATTATCGGATGTGGTGGTATCGCCAATGCTCACGCACGGGGTTATCAAGGTGTTGAGCAAACAGAGATTGTCGCACTTGCCGATCCAGTTCAAGTAGCTCTTGATAAGTTTGCAGGAACCTACGACGTATCCGCTGAAAACTGTTATTTGGATGCGCGCGAAATGCTGGACAACGAAAACCTTGATATTGTCAGTATCGCGACGTGGCATAAACTCCATGCACCAATGACAATCGCAGCGTGCGCGCGAAGTCCAAAGGCAGTACTTTGTGAAAAACCGATGGGTGTAAGTCTCGGTGAATGTGACGAAATGTTGATCGCCGCGAATCGAGGCAGTGTCAAGGTGGTCATCGGACATCAACGCAGATTCAACTCCGCATGGACAGATGCACGCAACCTCATTGCTGAGGGGGCAATCGGCGAACCTCGACAGATTGTTTGTCACGGGGGTCAAGGGTTACTGAATGACTGTTCACACCTCTTTGATATGATGCGTTATGTCATCGGCGACCCGGATCCGCGATGGGTTATCGGTAACGTTGAACGGAAGACGGAACGTTACGAGCGGGATATTCAGATTGAGGACCGGAGTGCTGGAATTATCGGCTTTTCAAACGGTTGCATCGGCATGCTCTTGCAGGAGATCGGCAGGCCGAACTATCAAGGTGGCATCGTCTATGGGGCAGATGGTATCGCTGATGTAACGGAAGGGCGTGTCCGACTCCTCAACAATAAGTCCGCAGACTGGGAAGAACGTCCCTCTGATGGAAGGGATCAGCACGTCGCACAAGCAACCGAACTGGTTGAATGGATCGAGGGTGGTCCTGAACACCGTGGTGAGGCAAGACATGGGCGTGCTGCTGTTGAAATTATAATGGCGATCTATGAATCCGCACGTATGCACGAAGTCGTCCAATTGCCGTTGCGGACGCATGCCAATCCGCTGGATTTAATGATTGAAAGCGGAGATTTGTCTATTGAACGTCCGGGGCGTTACGACATCCGTGCGTTTTTGTTGCACGGCGAATCAATGAAACCGAAGTAATGGCGTATTCCCCAATGATTAAAAGTCTCTTGTAACTGACGACTGATAACTAAAAGCCTGCGTAGCGGGCGTACTGAAAACTATTAAAAAATGCAGATTACACAAGGAGTTAGTGTTGGTTTGTCAGCACTGCAACGTAACAAGTTGCGCTCTGTGCTGACAACCCTCGGAATTATTATCGGTATCGCAGCAGTTGTGGCTGTCGTTTCTGTTGGCGGCGGTGCAGAACATCTTATGCTCGCTGAACTGGAGCGGATTGGTGGCGCGGGACTGATTGTCTGTTTTCGGAAAGGGGAATTTCGTAGAGAGGATGGTTCCTACTACGAAAATAAGCATCCAGAGTATATTGAATACGAAGATCTGGATTTTCTCCTTGAGAATTGTCCCTCTCTTAAAGCAGCTACAGCGTTGGGGGAGATGACTTTCACCGTATCCCACAAGCGCGTGAATCAGTCACTTCAGGTCGTAGGTGTTACACCTTTCTATGAAGAGGTTAATAACTGGTACATTCAAGCCGGTAGATTTATTTCGGAAAGTGACATGGAGCGGAGAGAACCCGTCTGTGTCATCGGTTCTGAAATCCAAAAAGACCTGTTTGAGAGGGAAGACCCGATTGGTCTTGAATTGAGAGTCGGTGAGGAACGTTTCACCGTCATTGGTGTCATGGAGGAGAAGGGCAACAGTATGGCGAGTGAGGGATGGGATAATCGGGTAATTATTCCGCTCACTACAATGGAAATTCGGTTTATTGGGCAGCGGAAAGGTTGGTTCTACTTATGGGCACAAGCCGAGAGTTATGAAAAGGTGGAGCAAGCCGTTGCTGAGATTAAAGTCGCTATGCGACAGCAACATGGTGATGAAAAATATTTTGAATTTTTCACTGCTAAGGAGATTATAAAGCAGGTAGGGAATGTCAGTCGGATTGTACAGATACTCTTGGGTGGTGTTGCGAGTGTTGCCTTGTTCGTTGGCGGCATCGGAATTATGAATATTATGCTGGTCTCCGTAACAGAGAGAACCCGTGAAATCGGCTTGCGCAAAGCCCTTGGGGCAAAACGTCGCGACATCCTGATCCAATTCCTCATTGAAGCCATCGTTTTAAGTATTTGCGGTGGGCTCATCGGCATTCTTATAGGAAGCAGCCTCGCCTCTGTTTCCGGTTTGATCATTTCAAAACTCATGAAGGCGAGTTGGCCCGCTGTTGTTTCTGTCCAAGCCGCTTTAATCGCGTTTAGCGTCTCGGCATTAATCGGCATATTTTTTGGACTCTATCCAGCGAATAAAGCCGCAGGTCTCACCCCAACAGAGGCACTGCGTCATGACTAAAATCACATAATTTTACGCCTTCCTCGCAAAATCAAAGTTTAAAGTAGCAAATTTTGGCTTGAAGTTACGCCAGAAAAAGGAGCACGTGCTGTGTCAAATCGAACAACGAAAGTTCGCGCGGCTGTCGTCGGACTCGGTTGGCCCGGGATGCAACATCTCAAAGGTTATACTGCCGATCTGCGTTCAGAAGTGATTGCTGTCTGCGATTTAGATAAGAAGCAGGTCAAGCAGGTGGCATCGGAACATAAAATACCGAATACGTATACCAACCACTTGGAGATGTTGAAAAATAAGGATATTGATGCCGTTAGTGTCTGTCTGCCGAACTTTCTCCACGCCCCTATCTCTATTGACGTTTTGAACGCTGGCAAGCATGTACTTTGTGAAAAGCCTCCTGCTCGAAGTGCACAGGAAGCGAAGGCGATGGCTGATACAGCCACTGAAAATGGAAAGACATTAATGTACGCCCTCGTGCAACGGTTTGATGGAAGTACCCAACGACTCAAGCAGTTGATACGGGAAGGTGAACTTGGTGAAATTTACTTCGGCAAAGCGGGTTATGTCCGACGGCGTGGTATTCCTATCGGCAAGGAAGGCTGGTTTGTCGATAAAGAACGCGCAGGGGGTGGTGCTCTCATTGATATTGGGGTCCATGCGTTAGATTGTGTTTGGTGGCTCATGAATTCTCCGAGACCTGTTGAAGTTATGGGAACGTCATATACTCACTTCAAGCATCTCGTGCCTGATGACGTTAAATACAATGTTGACGATGCAACCTTTGCACAGATTCGCTTTGAAAATGGCGCGACTATTATCCTTGAAACGACGTGGGCACTGAACTTACCGGGCGACAATTACATTAAAGTGGCGGGAACGAAAGCAGGAGCGACTCTCAGTCCGTTCACCCTTTATACAGAAAAGGATGGTAAAGAGTTGGATAAACCGCTTAACGCATCTTCGATTAACAGTTTTGACGAAGAAGTTAAACATTTCGTTGAGTGTATTGTTGAGGG
>JAPOOP010000190.1 GCA_026713385.1 Candidatus Poribacteria bacterium
CTCTTACAATAATGAGCCTATTGACCGTTACCGCGGGCATCTTTATGGACTCGCCTTAGATATTGGGACAACGACAGTGGTAGCGAATCTGGTTGATTTAGAGAGCGGGAAGACGGTTTCTGTCAGTTCCTTTGAAAACCCGCAGCGTTTTGGTGGGAGCGACATCATGAACCGTATCTCCTACGATGGTGAATTTCAGGGAGAACTGCGCCGCTCGTTGATTGCCGCACTGAACAGCGAGATCATGGAGATGTGCGAACGTCACAACTTCGTCCGCCAAGAGATTTATGAAGTCGTTGTTGCTGGTAACACAACGATGCGTGATATTTTCTTCAAGCATGACGTTCAGAGCATCGGGCAAAAGCCGTATAAATCACTGATTGAACATGAGTATCGGGAGGGGACCCGGTCAACCACTTCTCTTATTGAAAAAGTGCGTCGTTTGGGGATCCGTGCGAATCCGAAGGCGATGGTCTACAGCTTGCCGTTGATTGCCAGCCACGTCGGTGCTGATGTTGCGGCAGATTTAGTCTCTATTGATATACCTTCGCAGGATGAGGTTATCATGTTGGTTGATGTCGGAACGAACACAGAGGTGGTCGTCGGAAATGCGAAACGGATGGTCGCTGCATCCTGTCCGGCTGGTCCCGCATTTGAAGGTAGCGGTATTGAATACGGAATGCCTGCTTACCCCGGTGCTATTGAGTCTGTGAAATGGAACGATGGTCAGATCAGTTATGAGACGATTGGTGGTGAGACTCCAGAGGGGGAGACACCACAGGGATTATGCGGTTCTGGGTTGATTTCGCTTCTCGCTGAACTACGTCGAAATAATCAGATGAGTCCGAAAGGCGTTTTTGCAGACAGAAAGCAACGCGTTATGTCTCTTTTGCCGGAACAGGGTATCACCTTCTCACGCGAGGACGCGAGCAATTTGGCGCAAGCAAAGGCGGCAAATTACTGTGGACAATATATTGTGCTGCGGCACTTCGGCTGCGTACCAGAGGACATTACGAAACTCTTTTTGGCTGGTGGTTTTGCCAATTATGTTAACCTACAGGATGCTATTGAAATCGGATTTCTCGCACCGGTTCCAGAAGCGAATATCGTCAAGATTGGCAACGCCGCTGTGGCAGGCGCGACATCTGTCCTGCTTTCTGAGAAAAAACGCGCGGATATTGAAGTGTTTGTCAACAATATTGAACATATCGAATTGGAGACGACCCCTGATTTCTTTGATATATTCGTGGAAGGCTGTCAATTTAACCCGATGCCCTTAACGTTATAGACTTCTTCGATTTTTACAGGATTATAAGTTTTTAGGATAATCCTAAGCGCATAGCCCGTAATGAAATGGAGGGCGGATATACGGAGAGGAACGTGAAATTATTAGCACACCTCACCGAACCGCAAGGTAAAATTAAAAACTTTCAAGAACGCTTGAAGTCTGATGAACCGATTTTGTATGATGGTGGGTTTGGTTCTCAGTTATTTGCGCGTGATATAGAACTCACTAACAGTGCACTTGCCAACGACCTACATCCCGCTGCTGTTATTGACATCCATGCGGATTATATCAGTGCAGGTGCTGAGGTGATTGGGACAAACACGTTCGTGGCATCTCCGCTTCACTTGGAGATGGCAGGTCAAGACCTATCCGATGCCAAACGACTCACACGACTCGCTGTTCAACACGCAAAAACGGCTGTCGCACA
>JAPOOP010000193.1 GCA_026713385.1 Candidatus Poribacteria bacterium
AACGTAGAATTTCACAATCATTCAGGAGTCAACACAGATGGTGAAAGACGAACTTTTTCAGGAACGCATCGTCCGGGTTGAAACGCCGTCGGCGCACTTTACACTACTTCGTAACGCCGCAGGCGATTTCCTTGGAGTTTCTGACACTAACGAACTCGCAACTTTTGATTACACCGACGATAAGGCAATATGGGAACAGGTCAAAGGCACCGATGTTTATCGCCACGTCGTCACAGGTCTCCAACTTGAAGCCGAATCCGCTGAGAACGGCTGCTATCTTCGTCATAATGGAAGTCCACTCGCGAATGACGGCAGCGTCCGGAACGAAAGTGCAGTATTCCACGCTGGACACGGTCCCGCACATCTACCGTCTGAGTCTCTGGAATCCTTCAAGCAAAATGGATGGGCATGTCTCCCGTCTATCATCGCGCCCGGTGTTATTGAAGAGTTGGAGCGGGTGAGTTGCACCGGCCGCTGGGAAGACGGAACCTATGACCGGAGCATTTCGCCGTTGAATCAGACCGCAGCGGTGGCGAAGATTGCAACGGAACCCGTCTCCTTGTGGTTGATGCGTCAGTATATGCAGACGCAGGAAATCCGGCTTGGACATTCTCCGAGTTTCGCTATACTTCCCAAAGACGACGGTAAACGGAATGCTCAAGGTTGGCACTCAGATTTTCCTTACCTCTGGGGTATTGCTGGTAGTGAAGTTGTCAACCGCATACCTGTTCACAAGGTCGATGGATTAGTCATGGGTGTCCAGCGAAACCTCTGTGTCTCAGAATTCCGTAAGGAAAACGGGGCGACCTGTTTCAAACTCGGATCTCACACGCTGGGGGTGGGGCCGCCGATAGAGTGGGGAAACGGAAACGCCTCCAGGCAGGAAGGGTACCGTGAGTCCAAAGGATTGCCATACACCGGACCGGATGCCGATGTCGTCGAGGCACCACCGGGGAGTTATATCGTTTATGATTCTCGGATTTGGCATCGCGCCGGTGTAAATCGTACACCACATAAGCGGGCAGCGATGTTGCAGGCGGTAATTCCGATGTACATCATGCCGTTCATGGATACAAGCCGTCCGTACAAAAACTTTATCCACAGTCCGTTTGCAGATGAACTGACACCGCTTGAGCAGAAGGAACTTGAGGCAATCATGGTAAATAAGATGGTCGGTCCAGCTGGACATCTGGCAATTACGGTTGACGAAGAATTGACCGAGAAAATACGTCCACCTCAATAATATCATTAAGTGCGAAGGAGACAAGGTATGCGGAAAGCCAAGATTGCATCCGTAGGTTGCGGTTGGGTCGCAAAACGTTGGCATCTGCCAACAATTGCGGAGTTGACGAAAAGAGGGGAGCTGGATTACATAGCCGTATGTGACACAGACGCGGATACTGCTCGCGAAGCCGGTGAAACGTACGGTCTCCCGTACTATACGGATGTCGAGGAAATGCTGGAGAAACACAGTGACATCGACGTTGTTGACATCAGTACCGGCGACTATACACATCATCCCATCGCGAAGATAGTCGCTGAACACAAGATGCACCCGATCGTCGAAAAACCGATGGCACCCACCCTCGCCTGTTGCGATGTGATCATAGACAGTTGCAGAAAAAACGGGGTCCATTTTGAGGTTGCTGAAAACTACTTTCGGATGCCGGGGGATCGAATTATCATAAAACTGATTCAAGAAGGTGTGCTTGGTGATATTATGCGAGTGCACTTTATCGAACCGTTCGGACGTAGAGAGTTCGTGCACGGTGCAGGAAAGCCGCGCGGCATAGAGTCGCCTATCTCAACATTCACTTCCCACTCCGGTGTTTGCATTGACATGGGGGTTCATCGGATGTCCCAGATCCGATTCTATGCGCAAAGCGAACCGAAAAGAATTACCGGAATCACCAAGCAATTCGCTCCCGGACCCAACAGAGTCTACGAAGATTGGGGGCACGCGCTGATTGAATTTGAAAGCGGTGCTGTTGGTGTTTATGAAACTTCTCAAGTCGGAGAGGAAACGATTAAGTACAGACAGATCATGGGAACGAAAGGCGTAATAACAGATGTTGATTTCTGGACAGCCGATTTTCCGCTGAAGGTCCTCGACAACGGTGAAATGAAAGATATCCCAATCGAAACGGAACGTCATCAGGTTGATGGTGTAGATGTCCTTTCGAGAATCGTCGTGCATACCGACCCGCAGATTGTCTATGAAAATCCTTTCAGAACATACCCAATCGACGATTGGAATGTCGGAACCGCCGAAGAGATTATGACCATCGCGAGGGCGGCACTCACAGGAGAACCCCCGGAGTACGGCATCGAAGGCAGGAAAGATGTGGAGATGTGTATTGCTCTATACGAATCTTCACGTTTGGAGATGATGCCCATCGACCTCCCGATAACGGAGACGACGGGTTATGAGCAGATGGTTCACGACGAATACCGCCAAAAATTTGGTCATGCCATTGACGCGTAATGACATCTATTCATAACTAATTTCGCCAATCTCAGATAGGTGCGGTTTCTAAGCGCACGATAAGCACTATTTATGGTAAACTTTAGAATTAATTGTACACTCTGCACCGGCGAGGTTAGAAACCTCGCCTACCCGGGGAGGGGAGAATGTCTGCTTATTTTTCTGGTTTACCATAGTTCAGTAGGTTGGGTTGAGCATCTCGAAACCCATAGGTGTCAATTAGGTTGAAGATTCCATTTGAAAGTTAGAAGTTGGAAAGTCATCTAAATCGCGGAAGACACGGAGGACGCGGATTGTGGGTATGTTGTCAACCGTTGCTCTATCGCATTCGGGACATTTTCTTTGTAAATTTTTCTAATCCATTATATACTCTTTACGGCAAAAGAATACTTCAAGTAAAAAGGAAGCACGCGCATGAACTTTCTCGTCCTCCACGGACCGAACCTACACCTCTTAGGGAAACGCCAACCGGAGATTTATGGACATCAAACATTATCAGATATCAACGCTATGCTTGACCGTCAAGCAGCGGCGTCGCCTCACGCGATTACACTCAAAATCTTTCAATCCAATCACGAAGGCGAACTCGTCTCCATCATTGGGGACCATATTGACTGGGCAGACGGTATCCTGATTAACCCCGCTGCTTACACACATACCAGCGTCGCCATCCGAGACGCACTCTCTACCGTTGCGCTACCCGTCATAGAGATTCACCTCTCTAACATCTATGCCCGCGAAGAATTCCGGCATCATTCCTACATATCAGCGGTTGCCGTCGGTGTCATCGGTGGTTTCGGAACACATAGTTACACCCTCGCGCTCGAAGCAATGATCCAGATTTTGCAACAGACTCAGGAAAATTAAAATTATGGCAAAAAACCCTTTCATACCATTTAGCCGCCCTTGGATTGATGATACCGAAATCGAAGCCGTCAGTCAGGTCCTCGCCTCTAAATGGATTAGCACAGGGAACAGAGTGCGCGAATTTGAACGCGCCTTTGCCGAATACCTCGGTGTTAAACACGCCATTGCTGTCAGTTCCTGCACCCACGCGTTGCACCTCAGCCTTGTTGTAGCTGAGATCGGTAACGGTGATGAGGTGATCACGACACCTTACACTTTCACAGCGACTGCTGAAGCGATCCGATACGTCGGTGCTAAACCCATCTTCGTGGACATCGACCCCGACACATTGAACATCGACATAACCAGAATCGAACAGGCGATAACCCCACGCACGAAGGCAATAATGCCTGTCCATTTTGCGGGTCTCCCCTGTGACATGGATGCGCTACAAGACATCTGCCGAAACCATAACCTTGTCCTCATTGATGACGCGGCTCACGCCATCCCGACCGAATACAAAGGGCAAAACATCGGCAACATCGGCGACCTATCCGCTTTTAGCTTTTACGCAAATAAAAACCTGACGACAGGGGAAGGTGGCATGATTACTACCAATAACGATGCCTTCGCCAAACCACTCCGCCCGATGCGACTCCACGGCATTGACAAAGACGCTTGGGCGCGTCAATCGCAACGCTCTATCTGGCGGTATGACATCGCGACTGAAGGTTATAAATACAATATGACCGATATTCAAGCGGCGATGGGATTGTGTCAACTCATGAAACTCAACAAACAACATGAACGTCGTCGAAATTTTGCGCAGATATACCAAACGGAACTCGCGAGTCTTCCGCAAATCAGCACGCCGGTGGCACCCGATAATCCCAACGAGCATTCGTGGCATCTCTACATTATCCAACTCCACACCGGCAATCGAGATGAATTCGTGGAATCCCTACGCGAGGCAAATATTGAATGCAGTGTTCATTATATCCCGTTACATCTCTTTGAATTTTATCAAGAGCAATACGGCTACCGTGTCGGTGATTTCCCGTGCGCTGA
>JAPOOP010000694.1 GCA_026713385.1 Candidatus Poribacteria bacterium
GGAAGTCTGATGCCCTGATGCCTGTGCCTCGCTCAGACGCGCTTCCATCCGCTGTGCGAGTTCCGCAGACGTGTGCACCTCAACTCCCATTGAACGAATCCACTCCAAGGTGCCGGCATCTACCCGTGAAATATAAGGGATATCGGCGTTTGGCGAATACTCCATTGCAACGGTTTTAACGCCAGCAAGTAAGGCGTGGATTGCTTCGTTGAGTTCTTCCCAACCGGCGTAAAGCGCGACGGTTCCTTGGACACCGACGAAGTTAGAAGTCTCGATCTTATGGACCAGCCACCGCGGTTCACCCTGTGCGGGAATAAGGCAGAACCACCGCCGTGTTATATGTGCCTCTACCAAGCCTGCTACGTTCTGTGAAATTGGGTTTATCCCACGGAAATCGTATAGGAGCCACGCATCTAACCCTAACGCTGCCAATTCACGTTGAATTTCTGTTGTTTTCATGTCCGTGAAGTTTTCCTTCTTTTTTTAAGTCAGATCGAATTTCTTGATAGTCACGGAAATCTGTCTCAGTTTCAACTGCTGAATCCATCTCTAAAATGTCCTCTAAATCCTCAAGACACTTTATGAGAAGGTGGTATTCTTTCATTGTAAGAACAGCAGCAGTCTTGTCCCCCTTGTCATCAACAATATATTTCGGATTGATAGTAACCATGAGGACTCTCCTATTACAATTTACTATAAATGTAGAATGTTACAATGTCTTTTTTTAGGACGTGTGAGATAAACTTAACGAAAAACCTCATCAAGCCTCCAAACGAGTTTAAGCGCGTCCGTCCATCCTGTTTTCGCAAACATATCTAATAGATTCAGTAGGTCTTCCAAGCATTCTTCGTCGTCCCGTACTTCGTGCCGATAGTCGGCAAGGACAATTTCAACAAATTCGACGACATCCCTCACCGCAATGGAATCGAGATTATAACCGAACGGCTCGCTTGACTTCACAACTCTCTCAGCTAAGTGCAAAACTTCTTTTGGATTGCAGCTGAGGAAACTCGTTAGAAGTTGCATAAAATAGTGTGCCGTTGGCGCGAACATCAATCCGTGTTCTGGATTTTGTGCGAAATCAATAACCTGTTTCATCAGTGGCTTGACTTCATTGTAGAACTCGCAGCGTAACTCAGGCGAAATTTCTTCAGTTTGCTTTTCAGATTGACTATCTTCATGTGCAACCTCATAATAAAGACCCGTGATAACAAGTTCAATTACCTCGTAAGTGTCATGTAATTGTTTTGCTACTTCCTCATTTTCATGCTCTTTGAGAAATTTATATAGCTCCCCAGTTCTATCAGAAACTACATCAATTACTCTCCCTAACCAGTCAATAGCTCGTTTCGCCTTTTTGCGTCCGTCATCTGTTTCAAGATGCTTTGGAGCAACGTAATCTCTCATGGCCTCATTCACGGCACGGGTCAGAAGGTTAGCATACTGGATTGGATCTTTGAAAAATCTGAAGTGCCACCGTTTATTCAGACCACAATTTCGCAAAGTTAATCCAAGTGTTGTTGCTCGAATTCCATAGGTGTCAAATAGCCTAACGCCGAATGGGGGCGTTTTTGGTGATACACTTGTTCGATAAAATGTCCAATACGATTTCTCGCTTCATGGATGTTTTCATAGTCGTTGAGGTGAACTTCTTCCTCCTTGAGGGTTCGGATGAGTCTTTCGGAAACCTACCCGTTCTCCCAAGGGCATCCGCGACGGGCGACGGAGATCTCAATGCCATGATGCCTGAGCATCGAAACATAAGCATCTGAAAGATATTGAACGTCTTGATCCGAATGATGGATCTCTGGAACACTTTGACGTAAGGCTGCCTCTAAAGGTTTCAAGGTCAGCGGTTGCGTCAAGTGTTGACTGACCTGCCACCCTCTGATCATACGCGTGAAGACATCCATGAGCAAACAAACATAGACGAAGCATCTTTTCAGGCGGACGTAGGTAATATCGCCTACCCAGACCTGATCGCATCGGGAGACTTCAAGGTCTTTGAGGCGATTGCCCCACGGACGCACACTGTCAACAGAGGTCGTGGTTTGACAGACCCGTTTGACGGACACCAATAAGTTTGCAGCTTTCATCAAGCGGGCAACACGTTTACACCCAACGGTGTATCCCATACGCACCAGCAGTTTTGTGATACGCCTATATCCGTAGGTCGGATACCGGAGTGCCAACGTCTCTATTTCCGCCCGGAGGACGACTTCAGACGGATCCTTCTTGGGGTGATAATAGAGGGTGCTTCGGGTGAAACCCAGCACCTCACATATCTGTCGCACGGAATAATCCGTCCGGAGTGCCTCAACTATTTCTCGCTGCTCCGTCAGTTTTGGTCTAACCAAGTCGCTGCTTTTTTTTGAATATCTAATGCCACAGTCAA
>JAPOOP010000077.1 GCA_026713385.1 Candidatus Poribacteria bacterium
AAAGGGCTCAAAGAAAAGATTACGAATTCCGACATTTGGCGCTCTATGTTCCGCCACGGATATGAAGACACTGGGCGCCGTTATACCTTACAGGTCCTCCAAAACGTCTGGTTACATCTCCATCCTCCTCGGATTTCTCGGCATGCATTGAACTTCCGGTTCACATGGTGCATGGGCGGCATCACTTTCCTCATGTTCCTCGTGACAGCCGTCACGGGTGTACTCCTGATGTTCTATTACCGTCCAACAGCTGAATACGCGTTCCACGATGTCCAGTACCTCGAATTTGACATTCCGTTCGGGATGCTCCTACGGAACATGCACCGCTGGGCAGCGCATGGGATGGTTATCTCGGTGATGCTACACATGTTCAGGGTTTTCTTGACAGGTTCCTATAAAAAGCCTCGAGAATTCAATTGGGCAGTTGGGGTCATCTTGTTGCTTGTGACGTTTTTCCTGAGTTTCACTGGCTATCTGTTGCCGTGGGATCAGTTGGCGTTTTGGGCGGTGACTGTCGGTACGAACATGGCACGTGCAACACCGGTTTTGGGGCATGAAGGTCCATTCGCCCCGCAAGACATCACACAATCGAACGACGTCCGATTCGCACTGCTGGCGGGTACAATCGTAGGTCCCTCAACGTTATTGAGGTTCTATATTTTACACTGCGTTGCGGTGCCTTTGTTGGCGAGCGTCTTGATGGCTTTACATTTCTGGCGAGTCCGTAAAGATGGCGGTATCTCTGGACCTCTATAGAGGATTGTAGGAGCGAGTTTTTTGTGTAGGTGGAACCCGCACGGGCAAGGAATCTAATCTTCAAAGGAGCAGAATATGGAGCATTTTATAGCACTGGTGACGAAGCCGGATAATGTCCCCATTGTTGCTATTCTCTTTTTGATACCCTATTTCATCTGGCTTTCATACCGGCAGGCACGCCAGACAGACAAAACAGGGGTCCCCTCGGATGCCGCTCTTAACGATAAGGTTTACGTGTGGCCGTATCTGTGCCGGAATGAGTTTATCTGCGCAATTATTGTGATGCTGGTGTTGGGTGTGTGGTCGATTATGATTGACGCACCTCTGGAGGAACCGAGCGATCCGACGAAAACGCCAAACCCTTCTAAAGCACCGTGGTACTTCCTTGCCCTGCAGGAGATGCTCGTTTATTTTGATCCGTGGATTGCTGGAGTGGTGCTTCCAGGGCTGATCATCGCAGGTTTGATTGCTATTCCCTACATTGACATTAATCCGAAGGGTAAGGGGTACTATACAATAAAAGAGCGTCCGTTCGCGCTCGGAGTGTTCTCCTTCGGATTTATCATCTTGTGGATTGCTCTGATGGTCGTCGGTACATTCCTGAGAGGTCCGGGGTGGAACTTCTTCGCGCCTTGGGAAGCGTGGGATGCACATCTTGTCGTTCCGCTAACAAACGTGAATTTGTCATATCTTTTCGGTATCCGAGACGCGCCTACTGCGAACTTTTTCGGATTCGTTGTCGTTGCGGGTTATTTCGCTATCGGTCCCATTTTCTACTTATGGAAGGGTAAGAGTAGCCATTTCTTGCAGGAACTCGGTCTTGTTCGATATATCGTCGTCTCATTTCTGTTCTTAACCATGCTCGCACTGCCGATAAAAATGATTCTGCGTGTGGTTTTGAATGTAAAATATATCTGGGTATCCCCGTGGTTCAACGTTTAACGTTTTGCTAACTATGGGCATCTGAGCTGCCTTCTACTACCTTTCAGGAGGGAGTTGTTCCTTACTATATTACTATAGTAGGTATTCTAAAGTCGTGCCTGAAAATAAAAAAGAAAAAATAACGCTCAGATCTCAGAAACGGTTAGAATTTACCATAAACCACCGCGTAATGTAATGGAGCGGTGCCCAGATTTTATAGTTAAAAAATAGGGAGAAAATTTCGTGAGGAGCAAAAAGGAAATTCCTGCTGAGAGTAAGTCGTATTCTGCTTTGTTCTTTATTTTGTCTGGATTGTTAGGACTGGTGACGATATGGGGATTCTGGGATGAAATGATTACTCGGCGCCCATGGAAGCAGATCCAGCAGCAATTTTATCAATATGAATATGAGAAGACACACGCGGAATTAGAGAACGCAAAATTGGTTTTGCCTGAACTTCTTACACTTCAAGAGCCTGATGCCAAGGAACTCGCAAGGTTAACGAAGGAGGTCAGGAACGCCCAAGTTTCCTTAGACGAAGCCTTACAGGAACGTAAATTCCGACAGAGCGAATCCGATGCCGTTAACTATAAATATCAGCATAGTCTCCACGAAGCAAAGGGTAAACACAATGCCGCCGTTGACAAGTGGCAGAAGAAGTTGGCGGATTATGAGTCCCAAATTGAAGGTGAACTCACCGAAGCCGTTTTGAAAGCAGAAGCAACCTTTGCCAATGTGAACATAGCGTTGGCGCAATTTTATCAAACCAATGGTGACGTGCAGAGTGCCCTCAGCACCTATCTCATCGCCCAAAAATATAATCCGACTGATGCCGACATTACTGCAGGTATCACCGCCGCACAAGCATCCCTTCAATCACTGCAGGCAGACAAGGCGAAATACGACGAAGTTGCGCGCCTTGAAGAAAAACTGCATTCGGTGGGTGGTATCAAGCGAACCTTCTTGGGCAGTTTGTTAGAAAACCCTTTCCGTGAAACAAGAACCATCGTTCAATACTATCTTGAAGACTTCGATTACACCGCAGACAGATGTGCTACCTGCCACTTCTCCGCTGATAAAGATGGTTACCAACAGTCCGCACAAGAGATGTTTGAGGTAGAAGGTGATGGCGAAAATCCAGTCGTGCATCGTCTCAAGCACGCAAGCATCAAAGTTGGTAGTGAGAATATTATAATTGATGGATTTGAAGCGGAAGCCGATGAATATACATTAGAGGAAAACGGGGCTCTTACCTTCAGCGACGTGGATGTTTTCGGTGAAGTTGAAATCTCTTATGAGACCGGCTATCGTTCCGTTCTTCAGACGCACCCGCATCGCGATGTCCTTCTCGCCAAACACCCTGTTGATAGATTTGGGTGTACCCCGTGCCACGGTGGACAGGGGCAAGCACTCACAGCGAAAGCCGCCCACGCCTTGACACACGCTGAATACTGGCTCACCCCCGTACTCGGATTAGATGAGCATACCGGCAGAACGTCCGAAGAGACGAAAGGATATATGGAATCTAACTGCCGCCGGTGTCACGATGGCGTGATGATGTTAGATTACGGTGTGAATCCTGAAACGGATGAACCGCAGGACTATGCGCCGAATCTGACGAAGGGACTGGCACTTTTTGAGGACCTCGGATGTCATGGGTGTCATGCTGTTGAGGGGTATAGTGCGCTCGAAAACATCAACAAAGTCGGTCCTTCGCTTGCAAAAGTCGGTAGTAAGGTGAAAGATATAAGTTGGCTTGAAAGTTGGATTAAGAACCCTGAAGCTTATCTATCAGATGCGACAATGCCAAATTTCTTCCCCGCCGGTGGGATGACGCAGGTCGTCTACCTTAAAAACGGTGGAGTGCGTACCGGCATTGTTACCAAAACAGCCGATGGCATCATCATTAAAACGGATGATGGCACGGAGTATCCATACCCCGATAGTTATGTCCTCCGCATTGTTGATGAAGTGAAATCTATCGCGGCTTACCTCGCCGGGATGCACGATGCGGACCTCGATGAATCCAATTCCAATTATTCCACATCCGAGAGGGCTATTAAGGCAGGCGAGGAAACCGTCAAGACTGTTGGTTGCCTCACATGTCATGCCGTTGATGGATTGGGGAGTGATTTCGCGCCAGCACTCGACAGTGTCGGCACTAAGGTTACAGCAAATTATCTGCACCAGTGGATTAGCGATCCAAAAGCATACGACCCAGATACGAGTATGCCGAGTTTGCGGTTAAGTTCCAATGAGGTTGACAACGTCGTCGCCTATCTGATGAGTTTGCAACAAGCAACGACCAACGCAGTTACCGAATCTATCGGCGAAGTGGATGCCGCGGAAGGTGAGACACTCGTCAGGACCTATGGATGTTTCGGTTGTCACACGATTCCGGGTTTTGAAAATGAGTCGAAGGTCGGTGCAGATCTCGGCGAATTCGGCGCGAAATTAGCTGATGAACTTGACTTTGGTGATACGGTGGACATTGAACACAGTTGGACGGGGTGGACGCTCGGTAAAGTTACCAACCCACGACGTTATCAAACCCGCCGGATTGCTTCTCGGATGCCAGTCTTCCAAGTCAGCGACGAAGACGCGAGTGCGATCGCCGTGCTTTTGAAAAGTTTCCAACCGGAGAAGTATCCGCTGAGTTATATCCATAACCGATCCGAGAAATTGAACGACATTGATGCTGGTAGGCGATTGGTTAAAAAATATAACTGTACCGGATGCCACGAGATTGAAGGCGCGGGTGGCGATTATCAGGATGTTATCATCGCACACGAAGGGTTGAGTGAGATGGTTGCCAAGCAATTGGCACCGCCACCATTGAAAGCTCAAGGCGCACGAGTTTATCCAGACTGGTTATTTGAATTCCTCAAAGAACCGTCAGAAATTCGCTATGGTCTCAAAGTCCGGATGCCGACATTCGCATTATCTGATGGCGAAGCGACAACCTTGGTTAGGTACTTCTCCGCCCTTGATGATGAACCGTTCCCTTATGAAACGCTCGAAACGCCAACGCCGACGAGTGCTGAATTACGAGTCGGTAAGCAAATTTTTGACACGCTTCAGTGTATTTCCTGTCACCCGGCAAAAGGTGAGACGATTCCTGAAGGGAGTGACAAGGCTGGACGACCAGATCTCGCATTGGCGAAAGAGCGACTCAAAGCGGATTGGCTCATTGATTGGATGAAGGATCCGCAGACGTTCCAACCGGGAACAGCGATGCCGCAAGCATGGCCCCTCGTTGGTGGACAACACATGCCACTCGATGG
>JAPOOP010000206.1 GCA_026713385.1 Candidatus Poribacteria bacterium
GCGGTAGGCATGGACCAAATCGTGAACCAAGTCGCCAAGATCCGTTATATGGTGGGTGGGCAGTTGGATGTGCCACTCGTGATTCGGACGCAGGGCGGTGCAGGGCGATCCTCTGCCGCGCAGCACGCACAGAGTCTTGAAGCATGGTTCGTGCATATTCCAGGACTACTCGTCGTGATGCCCTCTACACCCTACGATGCGAAAGGCTTGTTAAAAACAGCCATCCGCGACGACAACCCAATCATGTTTATTGAGCACAAACTTCTCTACACGGAGGAGGGAGAGATCCCTGACGAAGAGTATACGATTCCGTTGGGGGTAGCGGATGTCAAACGCGAGGGTGAAGATATTACAATTCTTGCGACATCACGGATGGTCTTGAACGCGCTCATCGCCGCAGATACACTTGCTGCTGAAGGTATCTCTGCTGAAGTTATTGATCCACGGACATTGATGCCGCTTGATAAGGACAGTATTCTCGACTCTGTCAGGAAAACGAATCGGTTGCTGATCGCACACGAGGCAGTCGGTAGAGCGGGGTTCGGTGCAGAGATTGCTGCCATGGTCGTGCGGGAGGCGTTTGACTATCTCGATGCACCCATTGAGCGGGTCGCAGCGGCACCCGTGCCTGTTCCCTTCGCGCCAGTGATGGAAAATTTCGTTATCCCGGATGCAGAGCAGATCACTGATGCCGCACGGAAACTCGTCCGTTATGAAATCTAAGCAACATACTCAATCCGCTGCTCACCATTCTCTATATAATAACGCAAGTTGCTACTAATAGATTTTGCACATGCCAGAAAGGTTTTTCTATCTCTTTCCACTTTCCGTGCCGCACCCGTAATCTGCACCCCAGATGAAGTTTAAGTTTTTAACCGGGTAATTTCTGAACGGGTTCTAAATAGCGCGACGGCAAGCAGAGTTTCCGTTCGTAGTAGTGCGATTCATCGCACGTTCTGTCATCCAAGATTACCCAATTTATTTGTTAATCTTCATGAGGGGTGGTATGTCTATAGAAAATGGCATATTTACGCGATAGCACTCCAGCGGAGTGCTATGTCTATCATAGGTAGCAACTTGCATTATGATATACCTGGCATCCTCGGGTTAGAGACGAGTTGGTTTTAATGAAGATACAAGATTAAGGAGTTTCTCATGAAAGACAAAGTTGTGTTTTTTATACTTGGTGCTTTACTTGCAACATTGGCGTATTTCGCCGCGGACATGAGTGATGTCAAAGCAAAAAACGAAGTTGTGGTTGCTCGCCAAGTGACCGTTGAAGATGGAAGTGGTAGTTCTGTCAGCCTGATAGTATCAGAAGGAACTCCCGGCATTCTTATTTCCAATAAAAAGAATGGTGAAACCGTATCCACAATATTCATGGTTGCTGGTTCTAATCCATCTACGGAGTACGGTGAAAGTGCTATTATTTCATTGACAGGACGAGGTGGTGAGGAACAAGTTACTATGTATTCTGATGGTAAGGCATCTATCGGTGGAGATAACAAATGAAACACCACGTGAAATATTCTGATGTTACAAGCCAATGGGGAATTGGTATAATTACGCAAATAATAGATGATATATGGGTAGCCGATATAATATTCTGTGGAGAATTCCTTGAAGATATTAATATTTCAATATTAGATCCGGAACATGCAGATTTAAATTTCAGAAGAGATGATGTTTTTATATACAATGTTTGGAAAAAAGATGTTCCACCGCCAGAAATAATGCCTGAAGATCATTTTATCCTATGTGTACATAGTGTGTGTCATTTGTCTGATGATATAGTAGATTTTCTAAAAAATGTTAATTTTCTCCAGCGAATATAAGATAGTTCTCCAAAGTGGTAATCCTTTCTCACTTTTCAAAATTGTCCACCATTTAGGTAAATTTAGGTTTCCTCTGTTTTCTCTAATTTCTGATACATCCTCACCGAACCGGAAGTAATCGGTGCCCACAACGCTGCTCCCACCATAGGTTGGGCGGAAGAAGTCAAGTCCCTTTTAGATGAAGTGTATCCCGATACCAAGCGAGTGACGTTGATTTGCGATAATCTCAATACACACAGACTCACCTCTCTCTATAAAGCGTTTCGTGCCGAGAAGGTACTGCGGTTGTCTTCACGGTTAGAGGTCGTCTACACCCCGAAGCATGGGAGTTGATTGAACATCGTAGATATCGAGTTGAGTGTTTTTTCAAGCCAGTGTCTGAATCGGCGGATCCCGGATATAGAGACGCTTCGGTCAAAGGGGAAGCGTGGCAGACGTATCGGAATCAGACAGCAAATCGCGTCGACTGGCGGTTTACCACTGAAGACGCACGCATCAAACTAAAACGGCTATACCCTAAAACTCAATCTTGAAGTGCTACTACGTTCTATTGAATGGGGATTAGGGATCACACGATACAAAATCAATTCCCTCATAAAAAGATAAAAGTGGGTGGTAAATGCACCGAGTGCTGTTATGTAAAATCCTTAACACTACTCGGTGGATTTACCACCCTAATTGGTAATTTGCGAATTTTGCAACATGAAAGGACTTTACACCACAATGTATTTGTATGTGTTTACAAACAAGGTTAAAGGCATGCAGTATGTTGGTCAATCTTTAACCGATCCAAGATTGGACGGAGGTAGAATACAATCGCATTTCTCAGGAAGAGGGAACCATAGCTTAGGTAAGGATATTATAGGTTATGGTAAAAATGCGTTTAGTGTTCAAGTTTACCATTTCCCGAATTGGACAACACAAGCAGAATTGGATGCTGGTGAGAAAGCATTTATAGCTGCCAGGGATTGTATTGAGCCGAATGGGTATAATTTGACTGACGGCGGAAAAAATGGGTTTACAGTATCAGATGAGACAAGGCGATTGATGAAAAAGAGCGGAAAAAAAAGATGCTACCCTGTTAACCCTGTTTGGAATTTCGCTCCAGATATTGTGGTTCAATATGTCATCTACAAAGTTCCATCATCTTTGATTGCGAAAGTCTACGGTGTTAGTTCTATAACTATCTCAAAAATAATCCAGTCGCAAGGGATAAAATTGAGATCCAAATCAGAAGCAAAACAGCTATCTGATAAAAAGGATAAGAAATGGCATCCAGCTTGGCAGTTTAGATCAGATATTATCAAATTGCATGATGAAGATAAGATGTCAGAGAGGCAACTTACTAAACGCTATAAATGTTCAAATACTACTATTCGCAATATCTTAGAGAGTAGGCATATAAGTCAGCTTACTCTCTACTAACAACAGTTGCGATATTCGCAACATAAGAAGTTTATTATGAATTGGAAAGGTGTTTTGAGAGACTTGGTTTTAGTTGCCTTAAGTTTCTATTTAGGGTTTACGCTTTTGGGATGCGGTGACGAAGGCACTGTATCAGATTCACAGTTGGCAGTCGCACCGGCAGCACCGTCATTCATACCGAAGTGCCCGCAGTATCTGTTTCAGAATACATCACAGATGCGGTATGTCCCAAGCGGTGGGTTCACGATGGGCGGTGCTTGGGAAACAGACGAACACCGAACACCTGAATGGACGGCACGGACAGATGAGTTCTACATAGACGTACATGAGGTAACGATCGGGGACTTTATGTTCTTCATGGAATCGACAGGCTACGAACTTGGGTTTGCGAATAGCGTCACTGCGGATGGGTGGTTTGACAGAGGAACGCATGAGAAGAAAACAGGCGGGCATCCGTCTAACCCACGACCGTTGAATCAGTTTGATTTCTACGCGTTGCCTGCGAAGGTGACATGGTATGATGCTGTTGCGTATGCGAAGTGGGTAGGTAAACGGTTGCCGACCGAAGTGGAATGGGAGAAAGCCGCTCGTTCCGGTCTCGATGATGTTCAACTTTACGGGAATATCGTTATCAGGAAACTATCAGATAAATCCAGATTCCCGTGGGACGATGGATTTATGTTCGACCATCATTTTTCTGTTGTGCCGGTAGGTTCGTATATGCCGAACCCGTATGGGTTGTTTGATATGATTGGCAATGTTGATGAGTGGTGTTCAGACGATTGGAATACCAACGCCTATCTTTTGCTGATGAACGGGGTTGTGCCGAACCCGCAGCCTGTCAACTGGGATACCGGTGGACACACAGATAAGGTTGTTCGCGGTGGCGGTATCCGTCATAACACGGATATGGTCAAAAAATACAGTCAGACTGTCGGCAGTATGGATAGCGATAAGCAGTCGGAGTTCCTCGAAAGCACTATCCATGTAGGTGAGCGAACCAGGATGCGTCCGTTTATGACGGTTGGTTTTCGATGTGTTTTGGATTTAAAATAAGGAGGCATAATGCAAAGTATACCTGAGAACAGAAGCGATGTTGAGAAACTCGTAGACAAAGGTGAAAAGCGAAATCTTGTCGATTCGGAATACCATCGCAGAAAACGTGAAACTGGCGATAGAGTCAAGAAACGCAGGGAAGAACTTGGTTCCACTCGTGCGGACTTGGCGAAAATCACCGGAATATCCGAATCGACCATTTCGTTTATCGAGCAAGGGCGTAGTGCGCCTAACCTCGAAACTTTGATACTGTTGTGTGAAGGGCTACAGATGTCCGCAGATCACTTGATAGGGTTGCGAGATCGCAACTATGACGATGTGATGCGCGACTCAAAAACTGCTTACATTGCCCGGATGTTTCTGAAGTTTTCTAAACGTCATAAAGATGAAGTTCTGTGGTTCAAACGACTCTCAGGAGAACTTTTATGCAAAACCCACTCAAAATAGAATTTCCAACGATTAATGACTCGTGGGCGATCTACCATGTGCTTACCTTCTATAATCAAGCAGAAGAACGTTTTCGTCAGAGAATATACAATATGTTTAAGTCTTCGGACACCAAGAATCTATCTGAATTCCATAAGGCATACGAAAATCGTCACGCTATTGCGATCCACCTGTTTGTCAAACATCGGGAAAAACAAATAAAGTTTGAAACACGTGATATTGTAGAGAAGACCTTTAGCGAAGTTAACCTATGGGGCGCAAAAATTACGGCGGACACTATGGAGGATTACAACAAAACGATAGAGAAATGTCTGGATGTTATTGCCGATAGAATTGAAGAGCATTGGGCAAAACATTTGGGCGTTACACTATCACCGAAGAAAAAGCATAATTTGGGTGAGATTTAAGGGTTTTCTGTCTCCACCAACTTCTGATACATCCGTGTCAGACCGAAAGCGACCGGTGCCCATAATACCGCCACTACCATAACCGTAATGGAGTATGCCACACCTGCAATCGTCTCTACGCCCAACCTCACCAATACAAGCACACCAGCACTCCCACCCTTTGAAAAGCGATATCCAAACGAATCGATAACCTGTTTCGCGCGATAACGAGAATCATAAGAGAGCGGCATGTAGAACAATTCTTTCCCTGCCCGGAAAAGCGAGTAATCTAACGCTTTAAAGGTTACATACGCCGCTGTCCCGGTTCGGAGTGAAGGAGAAACCGTCAATATGAGACTACTAACGAAGTGGACTATCGGAATCGTGAGGTGAATGTAACGAAGGGCGATGAATCTAAGTGCGAGTGGCACCGCCACCAGTTGCAAA
>JAPOOP010000096.1 GCA_026713385.1 Candidatus Poribacteria bacterium
CTCGTGGACGCTATCGGTCAACTCACAGGCACGGATGTCATCGGACATCCCGTCTTCAATGCCCGTCCGAAATTGCCCGGTCAGCAACTGACTGTTGTTCCGTGGCATCAAGACAGTGGCTATTTCGGCACAGTGAGTGAAACTTCGCTTATTCCGACTGCTTGGATACCGTTGGTGCCGGTAGATGAGAGCAACGGATGTTTGCAAGTGGTTGCAGGCTCGCATCGGTTAGGTGTGGTTAACCATCACACAGAAGAACGGGAAGGGAAATTTCTTGAAGTGATGGACGCGTTGATCGAAAATTCTCGTGTCGTGACATGCCCAATGGAATTAGGGGATGCCTTGGTGTTCCACAATTTGACGCTCCACCGATCGCTGCCGCATACCACAAGCGAAATCGTTCGTTGGGCGATTGACATCCGTTATCTCCGTGACGGGGATCATCCGGGCACAATTTACTGGCAGGACCCCGATTTCAAATGGGTCATCCGTAGCGAGACGCAGCCTGTGACACCCGTTCCACAATGGCTTGAAATGTGGTAGTGGACAAAAGCGTATGAAACGTGTATCTTTTCAAACTTTACGTGATGAATTTTATCGTGTGCTCGCAGCAATAGGGTTTGACGGTGAGCGCGGAATGCTATGTGCGCGCCTGTTTGCCGAAAATCAGCGCGATGGTGTGTACTCGCACGGACTCAATCGCTTCCCCGGATTTGTTGCTGGACTCGAGAGCAAACAAATCAATTTCCGGGCACAGCCAGAGAAAATTGAAGGTTTCGGTGCCTTAGAACGCTGGGATGGTAAGATGGGAGTCGGACTCGTCAATGCTCACTTCTGTATGCAACGGGCAACGGAACTCGCTGAAGTCCACGGTATCGGGTGTGTTGGGCTTTCAAATACAAATCACTGGATGCGTGGCGGTGCCTATGCGTTACAAGCAGCGGAAGCCGGATATATCGGGATATGTTGGACGAATACAACCCGACTCATGCCACCGTGGGGTTCTGCGGAAAAAAAGATTGGGAATAATCCGATGGCGATTGGCATTCCGAGAGCGGACGGGCATATTCTCCTTGATATGGCGATGAGCCAGTACTCAAACGGGAAATTGGAAGTGCTGCAGCTGCAGGGGAAACAACTGCCGTTACCGGGCGGTTACGATACCAAAGGTGAACTAACAATTGAACCCGGAGAGATTCTTGATTCTTCAAGAGCACTTCCCATCGGCTATTGGAAAGGATCGGGCTTGGCACTGGTGCTCGACACAATGGCATCCGTTATTTCGGGTGGACAGGCTACACATGAAATTGGAAAGCAGGGATCCGAATACGCTGTCTCTCAGGTGTATATTGCTATTAACGCCACCGGAATGATGGGACAGGTGATGTTGAACGAAACAGTCGCAGCGATTATTGACGATTTCCGGATGGCTACCCCTTTAGACGAAAATGAGAACGTGAGGTATCCGGGGGAGGGCATGCTACGGACGCGGCATGAGAGCCTTGAGAAAGGGGTGCTTGTGGATGAAACGCAGTGGCAGGCGTTATTAGAGATGACTGTCTCTTAGAATTCATCCCAAGTGCGTAGCTTGGAACGACATGGAAAGCGGATATACGTAAAGGAACATTCAAACACAAACCACTGTAACCGAACCGCAAGGAAAATTAAAAATTTGGCTTGCACGCTTTTTATATCAGCGTATAATACATCTGAGCACGAAATCTGAAACTATGCCCTAAATTATCAACGTAAACTGAATTCAGGAGTTAGCTCATGACATTACGGGCAGGCATGGTCGGTTGTGGCGGCATTAGCAGGAGTCACGCTGGCGCGCACGCGAACTTGGAGGGTGTCGATCTCGTCGCGATGTGTGATATCAATCGCGATGCACTCAACAACCGTGCCGACGAGTACGGTGTCTCAAACCGATACACCGATTACGAGGAGATGTTTGCACGTGAGGACCTCGATATCGTGAGTGTGTGTACACACGCGCCGTTACACGCGCCGGTTGCGATTGCTGCTGCAAAAGAAGGTATTCACGTTTTATGTGAGAAGCCGTTGTCCGTTGATTTAGAAACCGCTGACGAGATGTTCACAGCATGTCGTGAGGCGGGTGTGCATTTGGCGGTCAGTCATCAGTTCCGATTTACACCGCTTTTTCGGCACGCGAAATCTCTGGTCAATGCCGGTAAGATCGGTGAACTCCGTTCAATTCGTGAAGTCGGCAAAGGACGTGAAGCCGGATTCGAGTTGATGGAGATGGGTGTCCACTATTTCGACGAGATGGATTTCTTCTTAGACGGTATTTCTTGGATTCAGGCACATATTACATATCAGGGACACGATGTGACAGAGACGGACATTATGCACAGCAGCGAGTTGTGCAAAACCGACCGACGCGACAACGGGATCGTCGCCGGAGATACGATGCTCGTGCATATCGGCGGTGGAAACAGTGCCTACGGTATCATGGAACTCTACTGTCGCGAGCCCAGACACGGGTGGATGATGGGACCGCACCTACTCGGTTCAGAGGGACAATTGATGGTAAAACCGCACCCCGACACCGGTATAGATGAAATGTGGTATTGTCCCTTTGATGTGTCTTTTGCAGCGCATACACCCGCATGGGAACAGATAGAGCTTGACCCATCGGCGTTTCTTATCTCCGGAAAACCGTGGCAGTCGCGCCACACCATCTGGAGTGCGAAAAATATACGAGACGCAATTCTTAACAAAAACCAACCAGAACTCGGTGGACGCAACGCGCTTACATCCCTTGAGTGTGTTAGCGCAACCTACGTCTCCCATTTCAGTGGACAAAAGGTGCAACTGCCGTTGGAAGAGCGGAGTCATCCGCTTGTGAAACGTCTTGAGGAGAATAAATGAAATTTGCCTTTTTTAATGATTATCAGCTCGGTGTAATAACAGAAGATGGGATCGTTGACATCAGCGGGGCACTCAGTAGTGTTTCGTATCATACACCGCAAGAA
>JAPOOP010000164.1 GCA_026713385.1 Candidatus Poribacteria bacterium
ATTGACGCACGTACACGCGCCTTGACGATCAGCCATGTAGAGTTTGCCTCCGGTTTCCGAAATGACATTCAGGCACTCGGAAATCTGTGTCGAGAACACAACATTTGGTTCATCGTTGACGCTATTCAGAGCCTCGGTGCGATCAAGGTCGATGTAAAATCTTGTAATGTTGATATTCTCGCAGCCGATGGGCATAAATGGTTGCTGGCACCAGAGGGTGCAGCAATTTTCTATTGTGCCGACGAAAAACGTGAGCAACTCATCAATACCAATGTTGGTTGGTCGAGTGTCGTAAACCCGCGCGATTTTCTCAATTACGATTTAACCCAGAAGCCGGACGCAACCCGTTTTGAGGAAGGTTCCTACAACAGCGTCGGACTCTATGGACTCAATGCAGCGATCAACTTACTCCTTGACATCGGTATCCGTACAATAGAAACGAGCGTTTTGGAACTCACGAAACGTTTAATAGGAGGATTGGAAGCCAAAGGCTACCGTGTCATCACACCGAAAACAGATGCAGATCGAGCGGGGATTGTTATTTTTGAAAGCGATCAGCACACACCTGCTGAAACTTATGAGATACTTCACGCTGAAAATATAATCACGGCGGAGCGTGGAAGTGGTGTCAGGGTATCGCCGCATTTTTATAACACACCATCTGAAATTGAACGTCTGCTTGAAGTGCTACCAGACCTGTAATTTCGACCTCAAACAAAGGAAAAACAATTGGTCATACATCAACGAAATGACATTCAGACGCATACAGCAAGTCCGATTTTAACATTCTGCTTGTCGCTTATTTTAACTGCCTTGTTGATACTTAATGCCTGCACCATGCCCGGTGGTCAGCAGAAAATCAGCAAAATCCGTCTCTCCATCCAAAACACATTACCTCTCCCACGAAAAAAGGTTCCGATCGTGTTGACCGGAACGCAACTCCGAAAAGTGAATCCTGATTTCACCTTCAAAGCCTATTCCGTTGTTACCGGGAAAGCCCCGCGAGAAGTGATGATTCCAGCGCAAGCAGATGATTTAGACTATGACGGTGAACGCGATCAACTCTGCTTCCTATTAGATTTAGAGCCGGAAGAGACAAAAGAGATCTCGATTCTTTACGATCCGAACGTCAAGGCGACATTAACGCTGGATATTCATAAACAGACACGCGCCGCTATCTTTCCTGAACTCAACGCCGTGGCGGCAATGGAATCAAATCTGATTGCGTATATATTAAAGCCGAATGGTGCCTTCATCGCTTATGGAAAAAAACGGGCAGAATTGTTCAGCGTAGATACAATGTTTCAACCCGAATTGGACTACGGAAGACCGCTCTCACCAGAACTCAGACACCATTTTGAGAACAACGGCGTTATCCTCTCCCAGCAGGTCCAAATAGAGATAGAAAAACCGGAGCAACAGTGGGTCGTCCGAGATCTCGAGAATCAAGAGATTTACTTTATCCGAAAATCACACAGTAACCAATCCGGTACGGAACAGGAAACTTCGACAGAGGGACAGTTGGACATTGTCAAATCGATCGGTTTATCGCTGAACGCGCTTCTCAAGCCTGAAACACCCGAAATGGTTGCCCTAAATCGTTCAGAGGATCTAATAGGTTGTGGCGGAATTGCACTTTGGCATAAAGAAAAAGCGGAGTTAATTCCATTGCCTACTGAAGGGAACTACGTCCGGATTCTCGCTGACGGTTCTATCCGCTCTATCGTCCAACGGATTGTGCCAGCATGGGACATTCAAGGTGAGACACACCGGTTAACATCAACCACCTTCATCTATGGAGAAAATCCGTGGATCGAACACCATATCCAAATTGATGGAAACCTTACCATGGATTATGCCATTGTTACAGGTATTCCCCACCTGAACGGCACTTATGGAAAGGATAAAAAACAGGGGTGGGTATGGAGCTGGGGGACAGATCCGAGCGACATAGACACACTTGGCGTTGCACTCATTGCCGCCACTGATCACGAG
>JAPOOP010000076.1 GCA_026713385.1 Candidatus Poribacteria bacterium
ATACATGGTGCAAGAAGCACAACAGGCATTATACGATTTTCAACCGCAACACGAGTTTTTCGTTGGAATTGATTCCGACGGGTGCGTTTTTAATAGCATGGAGGTCAAGCACAACGACTGTTTCAGTGTGAACCTCGTCAAGCATTTCGGTTTAGCATCTATTTCGCGGCAAGTTCATCAGGCATGGGATTTTGTGAATCTCTACTCAACAACGCGCGGCACAAATCGGTTTAAGGCGATTTTGCTGGTGTGCGATTTCTTACGCAAAATGCCGCTCGTGCGAAACATGGGTGTCGCAGTGCCGGGACTGTCTCACCTACGAGAATGGTCGGAGACGGAAACGAAACTTGGTAACCCCGCACTGCAAGCCGCTATCGACAGCGCAACAGGTGAACGACTTGACGAACTCAGCCAAGTGATGGAGTGGAGTCTCGGTGTGAACGAAAGTGTCGCTGAGATTGTTTATAACCTCCCGCCGTTTCCCGGAGTGCGCGAGACCTTACAACGGCTTCAGGGCAAAGCGGATGTCATTGTTGTCTCCGCGACGCCGGATGAGGCACTCATACGGGAATGGGCTGAACACGAGATCGATGCCTACGTCGCGCTGATTGCCGGACAGGAGATGGGAACAAAAACGGAACATCTCACGATAACGACGAAAGACAGGTATCCCGAAAACCACGTCTTGATGCTCGGTGATTCTCCCGGCGACCTGAAAGCCGCAAGAGATGTAGGCGCGCTCTTCTTCCCCGTTAATCCCGGTTCTGAGGACACATCGTGGCAGCTCTTCCTTGATGAAGCGATGGATAAATTCTTCAACGGACAATACGCTGGTGCTTATGAGGACGCGTTGATTGACAAATTTCAGGAATTGTTACCGGAAACCCCACCATGGCAGTAAAGGTTTCTTAATTAGGACTTACGCAGGTTGGTCTTTTGTAGCATAAACTTTTAGTTTGTGCCAGAAAGGAAAAATTAAAATATGAAGATTTTACTTCAAGGACGTGTTGAAGGCGCACTCCTCGAAAGACTCGAAAGCATCATTGGTGATGAACATACCTATGTTGCTCCGAGTTCATCCGAGGAGCTTATCGAAGAAGGCAAAGATGCTGAAGTCTTTTTCGGCTACTGTAGTGAGGACGTTTTTCCGCATCTGCCCAACATCAAATGGATTCAATCCTCCAGTGCTGGTATGGATCGGCACATGTACCCCGCACTCCGTGAGAGTGATGTTATTTTGACGAACGCCGCAGGATTGTACGCGAAACACGTCGCTGACCAAGCTTTCGCGCTCCTGCTCGGATTGGCACGCGGTATCCACGAATCTGTTCGGAATCAGGATAAGCACCAATGGGGCGGGGCAAGGACAATGCCGATGATCGAGATCGACGGATTCAAAATCGGTATCGTTGGGATGGGCGGTATCGGGATGGAAATGGCGAAACGCGCAAAGGGCTTCGATATGCACGTTATGGCTGTTGATGCCTACCGCACCGATAAACCGGATACTGTTGATGAATTAATGCCGATGGATCAGCTCTCGAATATGATGAGCCAGGTAGACGTCGTTATGATTGCGTGTCCGTTGACTGAGGAGACACGTGGACTCATCAATAAGGACAACCTATCCGTAATGCAACCGACAGCGTTCTTCATCAACGTCGCTCGCGGTCCGATTGTCAATGAACCCGACCTGATTGAGATTCTACGCGCCGATACAATCGCTGCGGTTGGTTTAGATGTCACTGAGATCGAACCGCTTCCAGCAGACAGTCCGTTGTGGGACTTTGACAATATTATCATTTCGCCGCATTCTGCGGGCGGTTCACAGCACCGCATGCGCCGTATCACCGAGTTCTTCTTGGATAACTTGGAGCGGTATGTGAAGGGTGAAGAGTTGCGAAACATTGTGAACAAGCAACTCGGTTTCTAAAAGAAAGAATATCTGATTTCTCCAGTGCCTCGATCTCACGATCGGGGCATTTCGGTTTTAAAGAGTGTTAGAAAAGGCTGTTTAGTAATGTGTGCCTCTATGGATCTCTCGGTTTGTTAAGGTTATAAATGTATCATCTCTCCAACCTGTAATTCCGGCCAATTGGATGCGTATCCCAAAATCAGCGTACAATACTACATTTTTACGAGAAAGTGCAGTATTTTCATAGGTGTCAGTTTTTGCTCTTGACGCTTTTGGTCAGCCCGAGTTTCGGCGGGCAATTCCCTCACAAAATTGCCTTTCATCAAAGTGGGTATCGGACGTTTAAGCAGTTTTATCATAGGCACGTCTGCGTCTATTGGTGCGCCGAGTTTCCACATCTGGTGAGTTATAGTCGGTTCGTGCAGTTAGAAAAAGAAGTCTTGACGGTCTTGACGTTTTATCTTTCAGCACACCTCGGCACGTGTAGCGGTATCTCTTTCGTGGATTCTACACGTCTGCGCGTCTGCGATAACAGGCGGATTTCATCGCATCGCGTCTTTCTGTCAGAAGCGGGATGTTCAAAAACATCTATGGGGTGGTTCTATGGTTTTAAACTTCATTTGGTTATCAATGAGCAAGGTGAGCTCTTAGACGTTGAGTTGACCTCCGGGAATACCGATGACCGTAGACCTTTGCCAAAGTTTGCCGAAGGGATCCACGGGAATCTCTATGCGGATCGGGGGTATATCTCCAAAGACATTCGTGAGAGGCTCCGTGAACAAGGCGTCAACTTGGTTTACAAAGTTCGCAAGAACATGGACCCGTTGGATTTATCGGTTTCCGATGAGGTGCTGCTGAAAAAACGAATGCTCATTGAATCGGTGATCAAAACATTGAAGACACAGACGCAGTTAGAGCACACTCGCCACCGCAGCTACGCTAACTTTCAAGTCAATGTCGTCTCTGCTTTGATTGCTTATCAACTTTTGGAGACAAACCCTCGCTGAAGTTGTATTTTTTTACACACTCGGAATGCGATTAAAACTCGCGTCATCCGTGCAATCCGTGTCATCCACGGTTCAGAGGACACTCCTGAAAATCCTGATTCTGATAATTAGCGCGTTTCGCTTGCTTTTTCAACACACACCGGCTATAATAACCCAAGTTGCCAGTTGTTTGTCTACATAGCACTCCGGAATCAACGGTATGAGGTTTCCCGTGTGGGCTTCCCCGGGAGTGCGGGAGCAGGAAAAATCCTTTTCTATTCTCACTGCAAAGTAATACCACCCCTACGGGGCGTGAAGAAACACTTTTCCTTAAAAAATCTGTGTTTAACGATTAGGTAGCAACTTGGGTTATAATAATGACTGAGGAGGGAAAATCCTATTCGTGTTTTTGGAATACAAATCATGAGGAAAAAACATCATGAGAAGGTTTGGCACACAGGGCCCCGTAAATCCAGAGCAGCACTATATCGTTGCACGCACGGAAGAACTCGCCGAGTTCACCAAGCGCGTTAAAGAGGGGCGTTATATTGTCATCTTTGCACCCCGACAGACAGGCAAAACAACCTTCTTCTACGCGGCTATGGACATTCTTGCTGCCGAGGAACCAACCTATCTCCCTATCCACTTAGATTTTGAGGCGTATAAAAACCTCACCCCCTCCGATTTTTACAGCAATCTTACCGAAGACATTCGCGAGGAAATCGAGAACCTTTACCACAAACGTGGGGAGGTGCCCTCCGAGACACTAAGCCATTTTTTAAAGAACATGGCACTGACCGACAATATGTCAATGCTCAGAAGTTTCAGGGCATTGGCACGAATCATAGAAAATCATAGGATTGTTGTCTTTATTGATGAGTTTGATGGCATCCCTCCGACAGTCGTGAGCGATTTTCTGTATGCCCTCCGCCGTATTTACGTCTCCAGGACCTCTCCGCGATGTCCGCACAGCCTCGGCATTATTGGGGTCAAGAGCATCGCGCAACTCAACTACGATCGCTCTGTCTCCCCCTTCAACATCCACGACGATTTTGCTTTGTCCAATTTTACGTGTGTTCAGGTGCAAGAACTCTTTGGGCAATACACCGAGGAGACTGGGCAAGTCTTCGCTCCAGAAGTCATTGAATCCATTTACAAACAGACAGGAGGACAGCCTTTCCTTGTCAACCGATTCGCGCAGATACTTACCGAGGAGATGGACATCCCAAAAACTGAAACGCTGACAGGGACCCACTTTGCAGAGGCACACAGGCAACTCTTGGATGAACGGAACACCAACATTGAACATCTCTTGACCAATATCCGCAAAGACCCGCGCTTTCAAACCATACTGATGCGGATCGTTTCTTATGAGAACAGCGTGCCATTTAACCCTGATAATGACATTATCAATGAACTCGCCACGTATGGGGTCATCACGAAAGGAACTGACAGAAAGTGTGAGATTGCTAACCCGATTTACCTCTACCGAATCATACAAGCATTCAAGCCGATAGTCAATGGTTTGGAGCGCGACTATTTCCCCGAAGACACTGATGGATTTCAGTACCTCACGTCCACTGGACAGATTCAGATGGAGCGGCTCTTGGATAACTTCCGTGACTTTATTGCCCGCGCAGGGTTCAGGATCCTACAAGTCCCCGAAACCCCGCAAGAATTCATCGGGCAGCACCTGCTCTTTGCGTATCTGGATCAGTTCGTTACCAGCATAAACGGGGCGATGTATATGGAAGTCCCTACTGGGCGAGGCAAGATGGATCTGATCATTCTTCATAACCAGAGAAAATACGTCGTTGAGACAAAGATTTGGCGAAGCGAACGGCTCTATACCGAAGGCAAACAGCAACTCGCCGCGTATCTGTCAACAGAAGGAGTAGCGGAAGGGTATTATGTGGTGTTTGATCATCGCGAGGCACCAGAACCGCGCACAGAGACAGAAATAATAAACGGATTGACGATTCGGAGTTACGTTATTCCTGTCGTGCAAGAACGCCCTTCAGACTGAAAAATTGGTTCGCATCTACACAGTATCAGTCTCAATCCGCACAGCGCAGAACTTCAACTCCGGTTGTTTGGATACCGGATCAAACGCAGAATTCGTCACATAGTTCGCATTGGTCTCGGCGTGGAAAAGATCCCCCCAATGGAACGGCGTGAAGAGCAATCCGCGCCGAATCGCCTCTGTGACGCGTGCCTTTGCATAACACCGTCCGCGTCGCCCAACGAGATACACCCATTCACCGTCTTGAACATCGTTCTCTACCGCATCATCTGGATGGATTTCTACAAAAGGTTCCGGGTCTTTGCGGACAAGCTGCGGCACCTTGCCCGTCCGGGTCCGGGTATGCCACTGGCTCTCAACGCGTCCTGTCGTTAAACCGAGCGGGAATTCTGCATCTGTATCTTCATCGGGTGGTTTATAGACAGGCGTATGAAATTGTGCCTTCTCAGACGCAGTGAAAAACTTCCTACGCGTATACCGACGAGGGGTCCCAGGGTGTCTCGGGTAAGGACAGGGCCAGCGAAGTGATGTCTTCGCGAGACGTTCGTTCGTCATTCCCATCTGATCGCACGGGGTGCCTGCGGTTAAAAGCCGATATTCATCCCATACCTCTTGATGTGTATAGAAATCAAAATTCCGCTTGAACCCCATCGCTCTTGCGACCTGCGTGAATATCCACCAGTCCGGCTTCGCTTCACCGGGTGGCGTGAGGAACTGCTCACTTCGGACGACAAGCCGTTCGCTGTTCGTCATAGTGCCTTGCTTTTCACCCCACTGCGCTGCCGGAAGTATCACATCCGCGTATTCCGATGTCTCTGTCGGATAATAACAATCCTGCACAATCACCAAATCAGCACGGCGGAGTCCTGCTTGCGATACCTTTGTATCGGGCATGCTGACAGCGGGGTTCGTGCAGGCGATCCAAAGTGCGCGAACCTTGCCCTCAGCCGCCGCCTCAAACATCGGGACTGCTGTTAGACCAGGTTTCGGGTCAATGCTACCGGGTGGAACGCGCCACGCTCCCTCTAAATAAGCGCGGTGCATATCGTTCGTGACGACACGATAGCCGGGTAACTGGTGTGACAGATATCCGACCTCTCTACCGCCCATCGCATTCGGTTGCCCTGTGAGTGAGAACGGACCGGCACCCTTTATACCGACTTCACCTAACTGGAGATGTAGGTTGATGAGGGCGACATTTTTGTCAACACCGCTTGTGCTTTGATTCGTGCCTTGACAGTAAAAACTGAGCAGACGGCTCGGCTTAGAAAGATATTCGACAATCTCGTCGATACGCGCTGGATGAATATCACAGGCAGCGAGAAGTTCATCTTCATCTAAGCTATCCAAGTGATTTTCATAGGCACTAAAGTTTTCGGTGTTCCTTCGGACGAAACGTCGGTGGACACGTCCTATCGCAATGAGACGTTTGGCAATGAGTTGGAGGAAGGCGACATCACTTCCCGGAGCAAGTGGCACATGGATGTCTGAATGTTCCGCTGTCTTACTGCGACGCGGATCTACAGTAATAATCCGTGTATTCGGCTCAGTCGCTCGCCGTTTCCGAATCATCTGGAAGAGAACGGGATGATTTACCGCCATATTCGCGCCGATAATCAGAAAAACATCGGCGTGCTGGATGTCGTCGTAACAGGTCGGCGGTCCATCTGAACCGAACGACTGCATATAACCGACCACCGCGGAAGACATACACAACCGACTGTTCGTGTCTACGTTGTTCGTCCGGAGGAACCCTTTGAACAGTTTATTGAAAACGTAGGAAGCCTCTGTGTCCAACTGTCCAGACCCGTAGAGTGCAATGGAGTCTTTGCCGTGCGCCAGTTGGATTTCGTGAAGCCGATTTGCTGTGAAAGCAATCGCTTCGTCCCACGAAACCTGACGTGGCGGTTCACCTCGGCGATCGCGAATCATAGGATAGGCGAGCCTTCCGTCATGGTTTTGAAAAACTTGTTTGAGATGCGCGCCTTTTGGACAGAGCATACCGTAATTTGGGGCGACATCGTCGTCCGCTGAAATCCTCATAACTTTGTTATCCTGAACGGTTGCGCGAATGACACAACCGACACCACAATAGGGACATACCGCTTTTCCTGTTGAATTTTCCATTTTATTTCTTAATTATTAGGTTTCCGATCCGATTTTCCCATTGTCAAAATCGGGTTTGTGGTTAAGTAGAAGTGTAGAATTAGGATACTGCTCCTGCTTCAGTTCTCAGGCGTTGTCTCTCAGCGAGTGCGGCATCAAATGCTTTCTTCTCTGCGTCTTCGACTGCAGGTGAGAATCTCACCAATGCTGTAACGACCGAAGTGACTGCAACCATGATGCCGAGATATAACAAACCTTGCTGCATTGTGATGCTCTCAGAACGAAACAGGAAACCCGCTGCGACTGCACCAGCGTTTCCACCCGCACCCACAATACCTGCAACGGCTCCTAATGCCTTTCGATTGATAAACGGGACAATCCCATAAGTTGCACCTTCGGACATCTGCACAAAGAGACTGAAGACAATCATCGTGCCGACAGCAAGCAGGAGTACCGCCATCTGAGAGAACACGATAAGCATGATCCCTTCACCTAACAGGACAACGAAGAGGAACATGACGCGTCCACGGAGTCCCATCTTTTTTGCAAAGAAGTCAGAAAAAGCCCCGCCGACGGTCCGTGCAAAAATGTTCATCAGACCGAACAATCCAGCGATGAGTCCGGCAGTCTTGACATCTAACTGGAACCGGTCGTGATAATAGAGTGCCGCAACATTGTTGATGGTAAGCTCCACCCCGAAACAGGCGGCATAAATGACGAAGAGTGCCCAGACGCGATAGTCTTTAATCGCCAGCATAAAAGACTCCATGCCCTTGCCTTTCGCCGGTTCGAGGTCACCTCGGTCCCGGAGTTCTTTATAGTTTCCATCCGGGGCATCTTGGGTAAGGAAGTAATACGCAAAACCTGTGATAAACAGAGCGATCCCAGGAATAATCATTGCCAACCGCCATCCGAGGAATTTGTCCACACCGAAACTGAGAACGGCGGTAAAGATGAGAGGCATCACCATCTGCGTGACACCGCCACCGAGATTACCCCAGCCTGCTGTTGTTGCGTTTGCTGTGCCGACACAATTCGGCGCGAACATCGTTGATGTATGATACTGCGTGATGACGAACGCGGCACCGATCGCACCGATTGCCAATCGGAATAGCAGAAACGTCTCGTAGTTCTGGGCGAGACCGATACCCATGACGGGCAATGAACCGAGAATCAGCAGCCACGTATACGCCTTTCGAGAACCGATCCGGTCGCACAGCGGTCCGATCAAGATGCGTACTATAACTGTGATTGCGACGGAGGCTATAATTGTGTTACCAATTTGCACTTTTGTTAGCATCAGATCTTCGCGCACAATTGCCATTAGCGGGGCAATTCCGAACCATCCAAAAAAGGCAAGAAAGAAAGCGAACCATGTGGTATGGAAGGTGCGCATCTGAACGCTTTTTAAACTGAAAAGATTTATCCGTGTGGCTTTATTTTTTATATCCATTAATTCCTCCAACTTTTGAATAGCACGTTTTCGACCGACAAGTTGCGTCGAAAAGTGGGTTCTTCGCAGGTTAAGGTTTTTCTACAGTATCTGTTAGTTAGGTTGTGCGCGCTGGCGCACACAGTCTCACGTTCACGCATTTGTTTTACCTACGTGAAAGGTAAGGAATGAGGCCCTCAAGTACTTGCGGTAGATCGTCGCAAGGTACGTTCTCTAATAATTTGGGGGCGACCTTAGGATTCGCACTGGCATCCCCTTTAAGGAACACATCTACGGCATCAGTAACGACACCATCAACCTTGGTTTTCTTACCGAGGAGTCCGATGTCTGCCGCCGCATGGTTGCCACACCCGTTTGGACATCCCGACCAGTGTATCGTAAGCGGTTTGGTATTGCCGAGTTTTGCCTCCAAATGGCGGATCGCTTCCATCGCGCGTTCTTTGGTTTCAATGAGCGAGAAGTGACAGTAGTCGATGCCAGTACAACTCACCATACCGCGCATGACTTCCGACGGGTCATAGCGGAGTTCTTGTAAGAGCGGCTCTGCTGTTAAGTCACCGATTCTTGCGTCTGGCACGTTGGTAATAATCAAATTCTGCCCTTGTGTGAGACGGATGTCGCCGTTGCCGTATGCGTCTGCGATCCGGGCGACCTCGAAAAGTTGCGTTGTTGTAATCCGTCCGACCGGTACAACAAGCCCAACGTAGTTGAGATCTGGCTGTTTCTGTGAGAAGATGCCCGTGTGATCGGTCTTGTTCTTACCGCGCGCCTCTTTCCCCGCAGTCAGCAGTGTCTTTCCATATCGGCACACTAACGCTTCCCGGAATTTTTCTACTCCCCAATCGGCAATCAGAAAAGCGAGACGAGACTTGTTTCGAGCCTTTCGAGCCCCGTGGTCACGGAAAATTAGTGTAATCTCGCCACACAAAGATGCGGCTTCCTTCGGGGTAATAAACGCGTCAAGGGGGTGCGCGAGCGTGTAACCGCCGGACCCCATCTTTCCACCGACTGCGACATTAAAGCCATTTGTCTCTTGACCATCGATCTCTTTGACTGCAGGTGTGAGGGCAATGTCCTGTGAGGCGGTATGCGTACAGTTATCTAAGCACCCTGTGATACCAACGTTAAACTTTCGCGGAATATCGGTGAATTCCTTGTTCCCAACAAAAAGTTTTGTGAATTCTCTGCCGACGTGTGAAGCATCAAAGAGTTCATTGGGGGTCAATCCCGCAACGGGACACCCGATCACACCACGAATGTTGTCGAAACCTGTTTGGAGTGAACCTAAGCCGACCTCTTCGAGCCGGTTCCAGATATGTTGGACATTCTCAATCGTGAAACCCCGCAATTGAATCTGTTGGCGCGTCGTGAGATCCACGAACCCTGGTCCGTGTGCTTCACTGATTTCAGCAATGGCGCGAAACTGCTCTGAATTGCTAAAACCACTTGACATACGGAGACGCATCATGAATGCACCGGGGGTTTGCTTTCGGAAGAAAACACCTACCCACTTAAGCCGGTCACGTTCGTTTGCCGGAATCGTTTCCCAACCGTCCCGAATGTAGTTCGGAATGTCATTGATGACCTCCAGCCCATTTTTCTCTCGCTTGAGGGCTTCCGCCGCGTTTATCTTGGACTTTCTTTTTTTTGAGGTATCCCTTGTGCTTTTCAAACTCGGTGCTGACCGCACACCTCGGCTTACGGAAGTAGCTTTCTTTTTTGATTGGTTCACCTTTGAATCTCCTTCAAAAATAGATGGTTTTCAAACTGGGATATTTCTTGATACAAAGACACAAAAAAAGGCATCCATCAACCGTAGGGGCGAGGTCACCTCGTCCCTAAGACCGAATGGACACCTGTGTCCAGACCCAAACTGTGCCATCAAGGCACAATTTGTCTTTGCTTTACATTTCCACCTGTGGTTAGGTTTTCTCGTTATTCATCACAGTTGGGAGTTAGGTATCCTCGCAACATTCAGGTTGCGTGGAGGAGAAAGCCGCGTGTGGGCTTTCTAAAGACCCTTATACTCCCAACTCCGTAGCGCGGAACACATCAGTCGTATGCTAATAAAATAAAGACTTCCGATGTGCACACCTCGTTCACCTTTGAACACACACTACTTCTATAATTTGTTTGTCAATGCTTCTGCGACAGAAAGTACGTCTTCTGAGATTTCTGCGAGCCGTTTTCTGCGATTCATCGCCATTTTTCGCAAAATTTGATACGCCTGTGATTCGTTACAGCCGCGTTGCTGTGCGACCAGTTCCTTGGCACGTTCAATAATTTTGCGTTCGGCAAGGTTTGTTTTCGTCTTTTCAAGTTCTTGTTGCAATGCCCGAAATTCATAAAATCGGGCGACGGCTGCTTCAATAATTGTTTTAACTCGGGCACCCGTAAGTTTCCCCACGGCATACGCAGAGACACCAGCACGTGTTGCCGCCTGAATCGTTTCCGATCGTTCATCACGTGAAAACATGACTGTCGGACATGGATAACGCTCATGAAGAGATGCAACCCAACTGAGAATCGTCTGTCCCGGGAAGTCAACGCCGATTAATATGATGTCTGGCTTTATCTGCACAACCTGTTTAGCCAAACCTTCTTGTAGACGCACAGGTACAGCGACTTTGTAACGGCTTGCTTCCAGTATCTGGATTAACGAATTTGCACGTTCTGGATTGTTATCGATGATTAAAATTTTTGGCGTTGAGGTGCCTGCTTCCATCCTCCACCCTTTTAAGAATTAGGTATCCTCGCAACCTTCAGGTTGTGTGGATTACCTTATACTCTCAACTCCGTCCCAAGTTAATTCCTCGTAAATGTGCTGAAACAACGAGGTATGTTAACCTCACATACAGCATTAGCAAAAACCTTGCCAAAAGTATGGAACATTGATTTCCCTAAGGCGCATGACCTTTCTGCAAAACGGAAACCCCGCAGAAGGTTCGCGGAGTGCTAATTTTTGCCTGTTTTTTTAGCAGAAAACGAGCGTTTTTTCCTGTTTTTTGGGCAATACGAATTTCTGTTGCGAATTGGTTTGCTCCATACAGACCTGTTCCAAACTTAAGGTCTATGCAGCGCGCCGCACCGTGTAAATACAGACTTGGGAGGTCTGTCCATCCAATGTGACAGGATAGGTCGTCTTTTGATAGACGAAGTGGTTCTCAGTGAGGAGTTTGAAAAAGCCGAGCGCGTTGCTACGATTCGGTTCGGAAAAGAGGGCGACACCGTTGTGGGTGAGATACGCCTGAAGTAAAGTCACAATCGGTGTCCAGTGGGGTTCTTCATAAATGACATCGGCGGCAAGGATATACGGAAATTTGCGATTGAAGCACGGAGTGTTCCAATCCATCTGGACAAAATCGGCACGTTGGCTCACACTGTTTTGTTCCGCGTTGTGGTGTGCAAAGCGGAGTGCTTCTTGTTCAGCATCCGTGAAAACCACACGCGCACCCATCTGACAGGCGACAATTCCTGTCAGTCCGAATCCACATCCGATTTCTAAGATATGTGACCCTTTTAGGCGCGCACCCATTTTCTCTATATGGTGGGCGAGACCGATCGAAGACTCCCAGAGATAGGTCCAGTACGGAAGATAGAGTTTGCCTTGGGCATCCTCTCGACTAAGTCGTTCGAGGAACCAGTCGGGGTCTTCTATAAGTGTGAGTTGTACCCGACCGGTTTTCAGCTTAATAATGGTACTTGTTAGCGGATAGTCTCGCAATTCGGTTTTCATCTGCTGAAATTACGATTTTCGGAGGTATTTAAGGGAAATTCGCTCTTGGAGTTCTTCTTTGAGATCATCCTTAGGGTTCTCTGAAACTCTACTCAGGAAATGGGACGCGTTCGTAGATTTCCTGTAAAGACAATTCGCATTGAATGGAGGTGAGTGGTAGATTTTCCTCAATATCTTGAAAATCGGTGAAAATCCACTGTTTCTCTTGTCGACGGTAGTGCTCCACACAAACCTCGTCTTGAGCGACGAGGAGATATTCCTGCAAGGATGGGAGTTGGCGGTAGTGCGCGAATTTTTCGCCTCGATCATAAGTTTTGGTTGAGGGTGAGAGAACTTCTACCAAAAGGATGGGGTTAAGGAGTGTATCGAAAACATCATCTTCAAAGCGAGGTTCGTCACAAACGACTACGACATCAGGATAGAAGTAGGATGTTGTAGTGGGGGTGCTCACGCGCATTTCGTTCGCGTAGGTTTCACAGCCGCTGCCTCTTAAGCGAGTATGGAGCGCGGTAGATATATTGATAGTGATGAGGTTATGTGCGCGGCTCGCGCCAGACATCGCGATCAACTCACCGTTTAAGTACTCATGCCTGACGATTTCTGAGTCTGGAGGTGCTTTTCGCTCGAAAGCGATGTATTCTTCGGGTGTAAGGCGTGTTTGTGCTGCAGAAGCTGCCATGATTTCCTCCGGTGATGGACTGGTAATTTGCATTATAGCGTAATTCCGAGAAGATGTCAAGGAGGGATAGAAGCATTCAAAGAGACTTAGAAAAGTTTAGCGATTTCGTCCGTCTCAAAAACAGGTAGCGGTTGTTGTGTACCGGTGGTATCTTCCAACCACAATCCGTGCTCAGGCGACAAAAACTGTCCGATAATATCAGCGTTGATACCAGCTGTGCCGAGGGCTTGACAGATTGTTTCGCCTTTTGCGGGTTCCGATGCGATTAACATAGCACCAGATGAAATGATACCGAGCGGATTGAGCCCAAACATATCACATAACGTCCGTGTTATGTTTCCATACAGGACGGGTGAGCCTAAAAGTTTGTCCGAATAGACTGTCACACCCAACTCGGCGGCGGTTGCCAACTCGTATGCAGCGGTGGTCACACCACCTTCTGTGGCATCGTGCATAGCGTGGACTCCCCCTGTGGCAATTGCAATTTGCGCATCCTTTAGTACAGAAATTCCGGGATGTATGAGATAGTTCTTCGCCTGCTCCAAGAATTGGGCATCACACTTTTCTCGCAACTCATCTTCACGTTCGCGCGCGATGATTGCAGTTGCTTCAATACCGAGCCCTTTTGTGAGAATTAGGACATCCCCTACACAAGCATCCGCTGAAGTGAACAACGCATTTTTATCAGTAATCCCCATCATTTGTCCTATGACAACGGGTTGTGTCACAGCAGGTGTAACTTCGGTATGTCCACCACAGAGTGTGATGTCGAACGTCGTACATGCCTCTGTGATTTGTGCCATGATGTTGCGAACCATTGTAGGTGTTGTGGCATCTTCGGGTAACAATAGGGTTACCAGCAACCATTTCGGCTCAGCCCCCATCGCGGCGATGTCATTGCTATTGACGCATACCACATACCACCCAATATCTTCGGTCGCAAAGGTAATTGGGTCGCTGGTTGCAACGAGATAGCTGTCCGCTAACTCGATGACTGCGGCATCTTCACCGAGTTGTGGACCGACAACCACCCCCGCGTTTCTATCGTGCGTCGGCAGAAGTTCTTTTAAAAAATCGTGTTTCAGTTTTCCAATAGGCAGATTCATGGCTTTTGCTCTCAAATAAAGATTTTGTAGGTACGCAAGCCGGAGGCAGGCCCAATAATTGCCCAGATACTGCCGATGACGTAATCGCCTAAAATTAATCCTAAAAAGAGCGGTGCGACCTGACGATGCAGCCGTAAACCGCCGTGCCGTAAAATCATCAATTTCAGGAACCACGCCACGAAAAAGGCGAACCAGAAGTAATCCATCGCAAAACTGATTGCGAGTGCGTAGCCCGCCGGATGGAAGGGCCACCACAAGAAATGCATCCGCATATACATCATCGCAAACGTCAAGAGCGCACCGATACCCATAAAACCGATGCCGACCAGATTTGGTTCTGTTGGATTATGTAACCATCGCTGAAGCCGACTGAACGATTCTCTACCGACCCATCCTTTGAACCCGCCTGCTTTCGCAACAGCACCGTTCCGAAAAGTGATGTCAAGGTTTGCCCAAAAGGTTACCAAGATACCGACGATAATCGCGATCAGCATCGCCAGCCATAGACGTCGGTTACCCATTCCTGTTGATTCTGCGAGTTTAAACGCCTCAATCTGATTCGGCATCGGGTGGTTACGATAACCGCGATTGAACCAGTAGAAAAGCGACATAATGGTGAGGCTACTTGTATCAAACTGGCGAGTCCCACCGACTGTTGCCAACATGTCGTGCGGATTGACGTAGTAAATTTCATGGGGTGTACCGAGTTCCGCTCGAACGCGGGTGATCGCAAAGGAGAGTAGGAAGTACACACCGAAGAAAACGCCCGCAATCCATAACGACATCCCCGCCATAGAGGCAAAGACACCCAGCGCGACGAGCGATCCGAGAATCCCTAAGAGAGCCGCACGATACGGCATCGGTTCATCTGAATCGTCAAGATGCGATTTGAATCCAAATGCTTTTTTCAGCACCTCACTCAAGTGCCGCCGTGTGACCCAAACAGCAAGTAGGAAAAGCGCAATCCATGCACCATACGCTTGTTCGTTCAAAGCCGGGAAATAGCGCGTGCCGAGTGCCGCCCCAATGACGAATTCTGCTAAACGAACGACAAAGAAAAACCAGCACGAAAACGAAAGATCCAATGGCAGGAAAAACGCCAAACCTACTGCGAAGGGGTAAACGGAGATACGGGTGCCACGAATAACATTCCATGGACGGTCGGTGAAGATGTTTTGAAAGACGGCTGTCCGTTTGATATAGGGGATTTCTGGAAATTGTGGGAAGAGGTAATGAACACCGTTAATAACACCAATGGCGACAGCGATGCTGAATCCAACCCACATCATCCGATTTTTCAGGAGACTGATACCACCATCTTCCGAGAGTCGCAGCGGGAGTTGGATAATCGGATACGCCAACTTTTCCTGCTCTGCCCACCGCTTCCGAACGAGCGTGTTGATGCAGAGCATCATAAACATCATAATCAGGAAAAAGAGTCCCCAGAACAACAACGGCTTTGTCCAAACCGAAAAGTTATGCCGTGTGTAGAAAGTGGATTCTCCTTCATAAAACCCCTGCAAACTTTGTGCGTCAGAAACAGTGAGCCACGCCGGTAGATACCGAAAAAAGAGCGTCTGCCACTCGTTCTCTTCAGTCGCAAATCGGAACGGGTGCGCGATACTGCCGAACATATTTTGCATCGTGTCGTGTCCGGCGAACGTGCAGGAGATCGCGACCATAATATAGATGGTCAGTAGTTCCCCCTGATGTAGCATCTGTCGCGGCGCAAGGCGTTTCAATACGCAGTTGGCGACAACACAGACGAACATGATGAAAACAGGCTGGATAAATAACGGCAGGCACGAACCATCAAGGGAGTAGTACTTCACCTCAACAAGCGTCATCCAATAGACATTAACTGGGATGAATAAGATGCCTAAGAGAAGCGAACGCCCTGTAACGCGTGCTGATGAGATTGAAGTTTCACGATCTTTCATAGTTTGGAATCGTGGGCGCAGAGAATCACTAACGGTAAGTTTTCACGATTTCTGAGATGACACTGGCTCTGTTCTTCCAATTCATGCGAGCAGGAGGGATCAGGTAGATACCGTCGATTGCGGATTCATTTTGGTTACGGATTTCCTGAACCAATTCTAAGCACAGTCGCATACCGAGTTCATGCCCGGCGGTGTCTCCAAGGTCTCGGAATTTGTCAACAATAAACTGTGGGATGTATAGTCCCAAATTGTCGCGTAGATAGGACGCGCTTCGGAAACTCGTAAGTGGAAGGATACCGTAGAGAACCTTTATATTGAGATGTTCCGTTGCCTGCTGTGCACGGGCAATATCTTCGTATGTCCAGACGGGTTGTGTGTAGGCAAACTTCGCACCATGTGCTACCTTATTTGTGAGATGTTTGACGTGCGGTTGCAAATTCTCTGCAATCGTGAAACCGCCGCCGTAATAGAAACCACACGATTCACCGATCGACGAGCCATCAGCGAGTTCGCCTTGATTGAGTCGACTGATGAGTTCCATCAATTGAACCGCACCGCGAACGTCCGGCACGAGACTCGCTGTCTCATAGGGTCCAGCTTTCGGATGGTCGCCGGATAAAGCAACAATGCCTCGGATCCCCAATGTCTCCGCCTCCAGCAGATGTGATTGCATGCTGATGAGATTACGAGATCGGGTCGTCCAATGGATAAGCGTCGGAATTTGGGTTGCCTGCTGGAGCCGATATGCGGTGGCGATGGCTCCGATGTTCACTGCGGCACCGGAATTGTCGGTTACATCAAATAAATCTACACCGATTGCCGCGAGATTTTTTGCTTCTTTCAACAGTGCTCGCAATTGCGGAAAAGTATTGGCGCGCATCTCTACACTTACAATGCGTTCACGCGTTTCAAATACTTGCTGAACAGGATTATCAATTGGTGTTTTGGACCTTGACGTAATCTTTGGAAGAACGAAAATACGTTGCTCCCGTTGGACAGGTTCACGTGCTGCGATAGCCTGCCGAATTTTTGCCGTATATGCAGGTGTTGTGCCACAACAACCGCCAATCATGTTGGCACCCAGTTCGACTAACTTTCCAACGTAGTCACTAAACACCTCAGCCTCGACTGTATAGGAGACAGCAATTTCACCCTGTTCTACTCTCGGATTTCCAGCATTCGGTTGTACCGCAATAGGGGCTTTGATGACAGGGGCAAGCAGTTCCATCGCCTCAACGAGATCATGCGGTCCTCGGCAATTGATGCCGACTGCATGCGCACCGAGTTGTTCTAACTCTTGTGCGAAGACGCGCACATCTAATCCAGAGCCTACAGTTCCACCTGAAACGCCACTGATTTCAACGATGACAGGAACACTGTATGTAAGTGCTTGCTTTGTAGCGATTTCTGCCTGTTTAGGAGAAACGAAGGTTTCGAGGACGAGAAGATCGACCCCTTCATCGACGAGAGCATCCATCTGCTCCTTAAAAAGCCGTCGGATTTTTTTGGTAGAAGGAATAGGGGTATCTAAGGTTTGGAACGGAATTTGACCGATAGAGCCAGCAACATAGCAGGTCTCTTGTGCCGCCGCTCGTGCCAACGCCACGCCTGTTCTGTTAATTTCTTCAACCTGTTCAGCCAAGCCGTGGATTGCTAATGCTTCTCTGTTTGCTTGATAGGTATTCGTCTGAATAACATCAGCACCCGCGTCAACATAGGCACGATGGATCGCTGCGACTTTCTCGGCATGTTCTGTGGAAATATTGCAGGCATCGACGCACTGTATATGTGAGGGAATCCGTTTACGGAGTTCGGTTCCGATAGCACCGTC
>JAPOOP010000327.1 GCA_026713385.1 Candidatus Poribacteria bacterium
ATTCAATTTGATTCAGATAAATTAAAGCAGGCGTTTATGAATGTGGTCCTGAATGCAATGGAAGCGATGCCGCAAGGTGGGATGTTGCGGGTGTCTACCTTTACGAAACATGATAGCGTCCGTATCAAGGTTGAGGATACGGGAGTCGGGATACCAGAGAAGGATTTAGAACATCTCTTTGAGCCGTTTTTTACCCGGAAGACGGGAGGAACGGGACTTGGGTTAGCAAATGTCAAACGAATTCTTGAAGAGCATGGCGGCACGGTAGAGGTTGACAGCACACCCGGTGAAGGAACAGAAGTATCGTTGTCGTTGCCGATGGATGCAACGGGATGACCGTACAGCGGCATAAAATTCTTCTATAAAAAAACAAGTGGTTGTGCTATAGTTATAGAATATTGTTAGGATAATCTGCGAAAATCTGCTTTGAAAGGCAATAAATTGATTCAGCAACAAACCCGGGATAGTCTCACGTGGCGTGCAGTACTTATCGGTTTGGCGTGTGCTACGACCGAATGTCTTCTCGCACCCTATAACGATTACGTTATCCGTAACATATTTCTCGCAGGTGGGCATTTTCCTGTCGCTCCTTTCTTTGTTCTGACGATTTTTGTATTGGGAATCAATGTTTTCCTGAAGCGGGTCCACCCTTCCTCGGCATTCTCACCCGGCGAACTTGTCACAATTTGGTGTATCATGCTTGCGCCAGCAGGTATCCCATCTTCAGGGATGATGCGCTACGCCCTCAGTCCGATGGTGGCTTATCAGTACCTCGCTACACCGGAAAACGACTGGGAGTCGTTGTTTCACCACTACATTCCACATTGGCGCGTGGTTCGCGATCACACCGCAGCACAGTCTTTCTTTGAAGGCTTATTCGCGGGGGAATCGGTGCCGTGGGGTCCCTGGATAGTTCCCATCCTAACGTGGAGCACCTATGTCCTCGTCGTCTATTTCGTGATGATCTGTCTGTCGGTGCTGCTCCGTAAGCAATGGGTAGAGTACGAACGCTGTGCCTTCCCGCTCGTTAAGTTGCCTGTAGAGATGGCAGCTCAAGATAGAGGTAGCCTCGGTCCGCTCTTTAAGAACAGCGCGCTCTGGTTCGGATTCGCGTTTCCAGTCTTCCTGCATACGATGAATGGTCTCCATACGTTCTTTCCGTCTATGCCGCATGTCCCACGCGATTTTTGGCTGAACGCGTACCTCTCTGAAAAGCCGTGGACGGCGCTTCGTCCGTTTCAGATTGTCATCTTCTGGTCTATGGTGGGGTTTAGTTATCTGCTCACTTTGGAGGTTTCATTTAGCATTTGGTTTTTCTTCGTGTTTTACAAACTACAATGTCTTTTAGGGGTAATCCTCGGTTTCCAACTCACTTCGGGACCGGGTGTGCAATGGACAGGCAAGTCGTTTAGTGCTGCGCAGGAAGCGGGTGCATGCCTGACGTTTGTTGCCATCGCACTCTGGAAAACGAGGCATCACATTAAAAGCATGTTTCAGTTTCAGCCTTCCGACGAAGCCTTGCCACATGGCGTCACGATCTTTGGGCTCCTTGGTGGTATCTGTGTGCTTGCGTTTTTCAATCACTTGATGGGGATGTCCCTCCTGTTTGCCTTCGGTTTTGTGCTATTTCTGCTTGCGATGTATGTGCTGCTGACATGGCAAGTGATTAACGGTGGCATTCCGTTCATCAATCCATCGTTTTCACCGCAGAGTTTCTTCCTAACGACGCTGGGCACCTCAAAAATCCACCCTTCCACACTGACTTCGATGATGATGCATCCGGTGTGCCTCACGTTAGATCTCCGTGAATTTATGATGCCGAACATCATGAACGGATTGAAAGCTGCAGATGATGCCAGCGTCAAACGGCGGCAGTTGCTCATCGCTATGGCGGTTGCGATGGTCATCGGACTTGGTGTTTCCTATTACTCTGCGATTAAGGTGAGTTATGCACACGGGGCGCCTTACACCGGTGGTAGTTGGTTTATGCGCCAACTTGAGGGACTGCTCGTAAGCCCGAAAACGAGCACGAATTGGACGAATACGGGCTTTATGTTTTTCGGGAGCGGGTTCACAATCTGGTTGATATGGATGCGTCAGACTTTTATCTGGTGGCCCTTGCATCCTCTCGGTTATACCATGCTGAGTTCATGGGCAACGTTTAAACTCTGGTTCTCTATATTTTTGGGCTGGGGGCTGAAGTTTAGCATTGTGAAATATGGTGGACTGAAGGCATATCGGAGCGCGAGACCCGTCTTCCTCGGACTCGTTCTTGGGGAAATGATGTGTGCTGGACTTTGGGCAATTATTGGAATGATTACGGGAATAAGTACAGGATATCGTATTTTGCCAGATTAGGTAGTAGCAGTCAGCAGTCGGTAGTCGGGATTCGGATATCTCTCCTATGGGAGAATTGAATGACGCTCACCAGAAAATGTTTTACCTTGACATTATGGGTGGGTACCGCGTATTATAAAAAAAACAACCCTTCAATCGGCAGGTTAAAGTTAAAACATTCTTAGGAATTATGAAAAGATATATCGTTCTCCTACCACTTCTTTCTACCCTCTATTCAATATGTATCGGATTGAATTCGGCTTTCCCAGTAGATTTTATCAAATTAGAGCGCGAATTTGCAGGTAAAGGCTCAACCCAAGGGCGGTTTGGCAAGGATATTCATCTTGCCTTTGATACCCAAAACATCTACGTCAGCGACACCGAAAATCGGCTTATTCAAAAATTATCAGCGACAGGAGAATTTCTGTTTCAAATCCCCGAAGCACCGGAATCTCCAGACAATATCCTGCGGAAACCGGGACATCTTGCTGTAGATAGTTTCGGGAATATCTATGTTGCTGATGTAACTATTCAGCATATCGCAGAGACAGGAACTGAAGCAGGCACTCCGAAAGTTTACATGTTCGCACCGTGTGTCCACAAATTCAGTGGGACAGGAGAATTGTTAGACACCTACTTTGTCGATCCTGTGGATATCCTTCCCAAAGTCGTTTTGCCAGCGAATCTCATCATTGACGAAACTGGGAAAACCGCTTTCGCCATTCAGCCGAAGGGATATGACAGAGCCCTCGGTGTCGCACTCAACTCTCAAAATGAACTCTATATTTTAGATGCCGAACTTGGACGCGTCCATAAGTTCAGTGCCGATGGAGAGGCATTACTCACTTTCGGGAGGTATGGGGCAGGCGAAGGAGAGTTTGATATGGATGCCTCGGACATCGCAATTGATACCCGGGGAAATGTCCTGATTGCTGATACTGGGAACCACCGTATTGTGAGGTTTGATGCGACGGGGAAGCCCATCGGAAGTTTTGGGAGAAAAGGACGCGGCAATGGTGAATTTATGAAACCGGTGGCACTTGTCGCCCTTCCCACCGGCGAGTTACTCGTCAAAGATGCCAGTCGGTTCCGTAGAAAAGTCGGCGGGTTACCAGATGTTATTGCGCTCTCACCTACTTTGACGCAGCTTACGGAGATCACTCCAGGTCAAGCGGAACTTTCTGATGCTATTACGAATGCGACGCGTTCACGATACGGTCCGTTTGCACAGAGTCCTGCTACGGCTGCCGATAACGCTGCCTTGAATCGACGCGTCCGGTTACTGGAGGAAGCAGAATACAGTCGATACTATGCCGATGAAACCGATGCGGAAGACAAAGAGGAACTTGCTGAAGAGCTTAAGCGCAAAGACATTCGTCTGACGCTCTTTCATAACATCATCTCACGTGTCCAGAAGTTCGATCTCAATGGCCGGTATCTCGGACGTATCGTTTATGAGACCGATCAGCTCAGCGAGGAAAAACACGATCAGACCTTCTTGGATCTGGATGCTGCTGGCTATCTCTATCTACGGGATGATAGCGACTTTACCATCGCGCAATATTCTGTCAGCGGGTTTACCGTGAAGCCTTCGCACATGAATGGTTTTTACAGCGTTCGCGCCGCCAACCTCCGCAACAACTACTTGGAAGATTACGAGGATATTGACTTTTCAACCGATGTTCAAGATGAACTCAGTCAATTAGAACTCAAGAATATGTTTGGATGGACCTATAGTCTTTCTGAACGGTGGCACTTGACCTTCCTTAATGAGTTGACGTATGGTGAGCAGGATGAACGCTATGTTACGCCAGCGAAGGTGGAAGATAGCTACGATTTCGAGACACAGGCGTTGGAGAATGCGTTCGCCGCGAATCTGAAATTTATCACGAATCCGAATCCGTATCGCTATAAGGAATTGAACCTATCCATCGGTCGTGTCGATGGCACGTCTGATTTAACGCAGGATGCCCTCTTTCCTGACCTCAACAAACAGCATAGAATGGACACCGGCGATGCGAATTCTACAGTTGTTGAACTGAATTGGGATATCTGGTCTCGGACGAATCTATGGCTTCGTTATGCGGATCTGAATCCGGCGGAGACAAGCCGCAATTTTATCCGTAGATTTTACGATGTCTCCGGGGATCTCTATGAAGTGTTTGGGAGCCGTAATGAGTCGCGTCAGTTCCTTGGCGAGCTG
>JAPOOP010000075.1 GCA_026713385.1 Candidatus Poribacteria bacterium
CGGTGCGGGTCTGCTGAGAGATATTCTCGCAATTCACGCGCATTTCCGATATGTTTATGAAGGTCGTCAATTGTGATTGCTGGGTCCATTGGCTGTGAACTCTCCTCGAAAACTTGCTATTCAGAAGATCGTTATTTCAAGCATAGAATACGGTATCAGAGTATAGCAGGTTAGGAGAGAAGTAGCAACAGAAATCGAGATACGCTAAGTTTGTTTTAGTGGGTCTATAGAAACATTTTTCTTGAGGTTTTTTATTTTGTCTGCTATACTGCCTTGATTGGCTTTAACATCACTTAGGTCAGTGAATTTCGCCTCGTCTCAGTAATTCTGATGGATCGTAACAGAGGAGTTTAAAGCATGATACACCTAATTGGATGTGCCTTGATTCTGACGATACTCATTTTTGGAACGTTTAACGCGACAGCGGAAATCTTGTTGCAGGAAGATTTTGAGGGCGAACTGGACTTGACTACTAAATGGCAGACGGGTCAGCCGAAATTTGTCTACCCGAAAGACGGTATCCTCTATTTAAACCAGAAGAAATCCGGTGGAGACTACGTGAGCCTCCGATCTTTTGCAGTTTTCAGCGATGTCATCATCTATTACGAATGGTTCATCATTGAATGGAGTGGACAGGGTGATGGTGGCGGGGCACTCCGGCAGACACCAGACGGTTCTTATTGGATGCGCTGGTGGGGGCGCAACAGTGTCAAAGTAACGACCAATAAGGATGGGCCAGTCAATGCTTGGCAACCTTTTCCAGCCAAGGGTGGACCAGCATCGTCTAATTACAATGCGACATCTGACCATTTCATACTCAAAGCAGCGTTAATGACGCAGGAAAAGCGAGTGACCATTCATATATGGGATGTCACTGAGAAAAAAAAGATACAGGTCGCTGAGTGGGAAATCAAGGACGACACTTACAAGTCAGGGAACATCAGTTTCGACTGCTGGAAATTCGGTATATATGGCGTTGATAACGTAGTCGTTGCTACGCCTGAACATGAAGAAGAGATCTTCGCCGATAACTTTGATCCACACGGACTAGCCGTCCAACCTGAAGGGAAGTTAGCGACGACATGGGCAAACTTGAAATTGAAGGGTTGGTAAACAGAAAGGATTTAGTTATGCAAAAATGTGCACTTATTAGCGGTAGAGGTATGGGGTTGATGCACGGTGGAAACTTCCACAGCCACCCAGATGCGGAAGTGGTCGCGGTGTGCGACATGGACCCGGAACTCCTTGCAAAGGCAGCGGAACAATTTGGGGCTCCCGGGTATTCAACAATTGAGGATCTCTTAGCAAATTGTGATGCAGAACTCGTACTTCTCATTGTTAATGAGACCCGACGCATCCCACCGTTGCGACAATTGCTTGAAGCCGGACGAAATGTATTCACAGAGAAACCGCTCTGTGGCTTGGAAGGGCAAGCTCGACTGCGTGAAGAGGACCTCCGAATCGCGGTACCTGCTATCGCAACATGGCGCGACTCTAATCTTAAGTTTGGGATCGATTTCAACTACCGATTTATGCACCATTTCCGTAAACTGCATGATGATGTTGCCGAAAATCGGTTGGGTGAGATCAGGATGGTACACGCCCGTGCCCATTTCAACTGTTGGTCACATGTCATTGATCAGATTCTCTGGACGGTAGGAAGACCAGAATGGGTGAGTGTCGTCGGAAATCCGAACGAAGCTGGAGGTTGGAGCCGTTTAATTCATATCGGCTGGGAAAATGGTGTCATCGGTTCCTTGAGTGGTACAAACCTATGGGGTTACGACGATCATCCGCTTCGAGTTAAGGTCCTTGGCGATGAATTTTATGCGGAGGCAAAAGGGCTGGAAGGCTCCTACTGTCTGCGAAAAGCAAATAATTCTGAAATAGAGGAAGTCTGGGAAGCCGAGGCTGACAGTCCAGAGATGCCGGAGTCTTTCAAACGGATGGCTGATGGCGTGGTTAAGGCAATGCATGCCGACACACCTTTCCCCGCAGACGGTGAAGCGGCATGGAACGAGTTGCTGTTTGAGGCGGCAGTTCACAGGTCTGCTTTGCAGAACAATGCCCGCGTATATCTGAAAGATGTTGAAGAAGAAGCGAGTACCTGAAAAAGTCATAGGCGCGATTGAAACCGCGCCTATATCTCAGGGAATGGCATAACGTTTTAGGCGGCACCGCCCTCGACAGCGATCTTAATCGCGTCCTTTCCGTCTAAGTGGTAACTGCCGTGAAGCGCATCGAAACCTTTGGACACATCCTCTAACGGAAGAATGTGGCTGACGAACCCTTCAAAGAGTGAAGCATGTTTCTCAAGCATGGGTATAGCGCGGATAAAATGCTTCCTCTCAAATCCCCATCCTGCCTCCAACCGAAGGTTTTTACGCATTAACATCTGATTCGGATTACAATCAAAAGAGCCAACATCCACAAAGTGTCCATATACAACATAAGCTCCGCTATGCCTGATATAGTCCAGACCTTCGGGAATAGCGGCGAGGAAACCGGTGCATTCGTAGACGACATCCGCACCGTTGCCTTGTGGTGTGTTTTCCCGGACAATCTGCTTTCGTTCTTCGGGATCTAGCACTTCAGCGATGTCAATTGTAATATCTGCGCCCAATCTTCTCGCCATCTCAAGCCTTCCGGGGGGACCACCGACGACGATAAGTCTACCGGCACCAGAGACTCTTGCCCAATTAAGCGCAAGCAAACCGATGGGACCGGTTCCTTGAATTACAACCGTGTCCCCGAATTCGATTTTGCCGCGTGACACACAGTGTGCGGCACACGAAGCCGGTTCGGCGAGCACAGCGATTTCCGGTGGTAGATCGGTTTTAATAAACATATTTGTTGATGGGTTTGAAAGGTAGATGTACTCACTGAAACCACCACGTAGATACGGTGCTTCTTCCGAAGGAGAAAAGCCGAGTCCTCCACTGGGGGAAAGCGCGATTCTGTCGCCTACCTTGACTGGGTTGCCGAGGTAGTCTGTTTCGACCCCCTCACCTAAAGTCTCAATCACGCCGACATTCTCGTGTCCGAGGATAATGTCGTGGTTGATACGCTGATGTTCCCAGTTGTGAAGGTCAGTGCCGCAAATGCCACCTAACTCCTGACGCACGAGTACTGTACCAGGGTCAGGATCGACTATCGGGTACTCTCGGACTTCAAAATCTTTGCCACTCATCACAGTGGCGCGTGAGGTTCTGGTTCCCATTATGAAACTCCTTTTTTTACGGCTATCGGCAATCAGCCATCAGCCATCAGTTAAGAAATTCTCGTTTAGTGGCAATCTCTTTGCTGACTACCGACTGCCATTTTGTCAATGTATTCTCAACAAACTGCTAAACTTTGACGATGATCTTGCCGAGTTTTTTGCCTGTAAAAAGCGCGATAAACGCCTTGGGTGCATTCTCTAAACCTTCCACAATCGTCTCTTCCCACTGTATCTTGCCTTCGGATATCCATTGCCGCATATCGCTGTAAAATTCCGAATTCCGCTCCATGAAGTCAGTAACGATAAATCCTTGTAATCTGATCCGTTTACCAATAGCAGAACTCAGGTTTGTCGGACCTGGGGTAGGCTCCACATCGTTGTATTGGGAGATCATACCGCATAATGGGATACGTCCGTGCATATTCATCACTGCAAGCGCGGCTTGTAGGTGCCTGCCACCCACGTTTTCAAAATAGATGTCAAGTCCATCGGGACAGTGTTTCCTGAGTTCAGCCTCCAAGTCATCAACATTTTTATAGTTAAAAGCCGCATCAACACCTGCAGTCTCCAATAACCATGCGACTTTCTGATCGGAACCCGCACTCGCAACGACTCGACACCCTTTGATTTTGGCGATCTGGCATACGATTGAACCAACCGCACCTGCAGCTGCGGAAACGAAAACTGTTTCTCCCGCTTTGGGTTGCCCTATCTCCAGAAATCCGAAGTAGGCGGTACGTCCAGGCATACCGACAGCACCTAAAAACGACTGGAGCGGCGCAATTGTAAGATCTACAGCGGTAACGCTCTCTGCCGACGCGATGTAATGGTCTCGCCACCCCTGCATACCCGTTACATAATCCCCAACTTGAAACTGGTCACTGTTCGACTCCACTATCCGACCAGCGCACCTACCTTCTAACGGTTTACCGAGTTCAGCCGACCGCATACCACCGCGCATATACGGGTCTACTGACGTGTAAAGGTTCTCAATTAATACCTCTCCTGCTGCGGGTTCAGGGAGCGGTACCCCAACGATTTCAAAATCACTTTCTTTGGGCATACCGACGATTCGGTTCTTAAGGCGAATTTGTCGGCTTACAGTGTTCGGCATTTTCTCCTCCTATCGGCTTACAATTTGATTGATTTAATTACCATAGATGCAATGATAGCACATCTGGGAAAAAAGTCAAGGTCAGGAGCACGTCTAAAAAAAGAGTTGACTTTCGGTCCGAAATGTGGTATAATTAAAGTATCGTGTTGGACCGACATGCAAAGCATTGTTGCTTGACAATGTGTCGGTCCCACCTACTTTGCGGGGGTTAAAGACACGATGCACGATATACCATGAAAACCGAAAAATATGAGTTCTACCACCAATCTAACTTGATACAGATCGGCAATTTGATTGACGATTTGCACGGTGTGCATGTTCACCTTTTGATGTTGCAGAGACGCTATTATCGTATCTATGGGAAATATGCGTCCTTTGCCCGCATCTGCAATCATATCACGAAGTTAAAACAGCGGACGAAACCGCATTGGAATCAACTGCCGAGTCAGGTCATCCAACAGGTTGCGAAACGCATTCACCTGGGATACCAAAAGTTCTTTGACAACCTTAAGGACCGAAAAGCCGGTAAAACAAAACGTAAAGTCGGTAGACCGAAAATCAAACCGACTCATAAATATAACTCCTTGACGTTCACACAAGCAGGTTTCAAAATAGAAGGCAATCGTCTAAGAATCAACTGTCTCGGTAAGTCCTTCACCTTTTGGAAGCACCGCGACTGGACAGGCACGATAAAGACGGTAACACTCAAACGTGATAATGTAGGCGACTACTCTCTATATCTGAGTTGTGAGGATTGCGAACCTTCCGAGAAACTCCCTTTGACCGGTAATGTGGCAGGGGCAGACTTGGGTTGTAAAACATTCCTCACCCTCTCAGATGGTACGAGAATAACGTCCCCCGAGTTCTATAAGCAAGGTCTCAAAGCAATCCGTTCGGCAAATAAGGCACTCTCTCGTAAGCAATATCTTTCGAGTGGCTGGTTTCGTGCGAAACGTCATCTCGCTCGTGTTCATAAGGATATAGCCAATCGTAGACGGGATTGGTTCTTCAAGTTGGCACTCCGCCTTGTTCGGAAATATGATAAGATTGCGATTGAGACGCTCAATCTTGAAGGTATGAAGAAACTGTGGGGACGGAAAATCTCTGATAGTGCCTTCGGTGAATTTGCTTTGATACTTCAATGGACGTGTGCCAAATACGGTAAAACATTGTTGAAAGCAGGTCGCTGGACGCCTACGACAAAGCCGTGTTCGGAGTGTGGACACCTCAACGAAAATCTAACACTTTCAGATAGGCAATGGACATGTCCGGACTGTGGGTCTCACCACGACAGGGACGTAAACGCTGCGATAAACATTTTGCAGGCTGGGGTACCCGCGTAACAATGCGCGATAAAGCCGTTCGATCGCACCTTCGTGAGTGCGGCGGAGACGGAATAAGAGCCTGCGGGTGGAGCGACAGTCAGACGGTGGACTCTCTGAGAAAACCGCAGTCGCTACGAAACCGAGGTTTCCCACGCCTTTAGGCGTTGGGTGGTATCACTAACACATATCTTAGGAGAGAAAATGCACGATCTCCCTTGTGAATTGATTAGAACTGATTTTGGGCATGAGGTATATGATGGATGGTATCTTGAACATGCCAGTTACAATTTCGAGTCACCGGAATTTGTAAAAAAACACTTCCATTTCTATGAAGAGGCGCTACGGCTATCTAAAAATGACATAATATTAGAGGCGGGTTGCGGTATAGGAAGCTATGCCCGTGAATTCGCTCGCCAAGGCTATCAGGTTGTTGGGATGGACATGTCACCGAACTTTCTTGCTGAAGCACAAAAGATCACACAACGCGAAAATTTAGAAATCGAATTTATTTTCGGTGATTATAATGAAATGAGTTTTGAAGAAAAGTTTTCTGTTATTTTTTTTGAAGGCTCATTTTTTTATCGCTCCAAAGAGGGATTGGTGTCACTCTTAAAGCGAATCCATAAAGCACTTACACCTGATGGTAGGCTCTACTTTGTTCATGCAAATCAATCAATAAAAAAGCAGCGATTCCCGCAGGCTACTTGGAGTGAAATTAAGAAAAACGTGTTTGTCCTGCAAAATCAAGAATACGACGAAAGTAATGATGGAACGAAATGCATTTGGCTTAAAATAGATTTAGAAACACAGAAACAGTATAAGTGCGACTATTTTGTTAAGTGTGTCTCTCCCGACGAACTCAAGGATTGTCTTGTAGCGGCAGGATTTACGGATTACCATTTCTACAAGAAACGTCGGATAGAAGACTTTCAACCAGAGGATGATGGATTTTCTGTAGTGGCAAAAAAGTAATAGCAACAGTAGGCACTGGGCTCCTTCCAGTTAGAATATTAGAGGTTATCAAAGGTTAGAATTATGAAAGTCGAAAAACCGAAAGAGAAATATGATCAATTAATCGCTGACGGTTACTGTGTTGTGGAGGATGTCTTGAAGGAAGAGATGCTCGCTCGACTTCGCTCAGTAACCGATGAACTGCTTGACACACAAACGGAAGATGAGCGCGCCGCCCATCGCTCATCTGGTAGTATGATCAGTGTATATACACATTCACTGTTCGCGGAGTTGGTCGTTTACCCACATGCGCTGCAGGCTCTTGAAGCTTTGGGTTTCTTGAGACCGAAATGGTCGTCTGGATATGTCATCAGCAAACCGCCTCAAAGTCCACCGCTATTTTGGCACCAAGATTGGTGGGGTTGGAACGATCCTTGTAGCTACACGGCACTACCTCAGCAACTATTCCTCATGTATTATTTGGTTGACACAATGCCGTACAACGGATGCCTCCGAGTGATCAAGGGATCGCATCTCAATCGGCATCCGTTGCATGATATATTGCCCGATGCTCACGGTGAATCACTCCAACGCGTCAATGATGCTAACCATCCTGCCTATCAACACTTTTCGGGTGAAGTTGACATACCGGTGAAAGCGGGAGACTTGGTTATCGGCGATTCTCGACTGTTACACGCTTCACACGGCAATCAATCAGATGAACGTCGGACTGTGATTACACTCTGGTATCATCCGTTTTTTGCGTTGTTACCTACAGAAATGCAAGCACATATCGGGAGACTTCGACAAAGTATAGCTTGGTCGGACGCTGATTGGACGCGAATTGCCGAACTTGCGCCCGTCTGTAACAGCGACGTTGAACCGTTAAAGTGGAATCGAAATCCGGGACCTGAACTGAGATAGTTGTGTTTCGATATAGCAAGATTTAATTTGAAAGAGATTATATCTCATGCTATACTCATATCTATAGTTTTCGATTTGAGAATGATGAAGGAGATAGAAAAAAAATGAAAACCACAGTTACAAGTTTAAAACCATTATGTGTCAGTTTAATGGTTATTAGCGTGATGTTTGTAGGTAGCAGTTCTGCTGAAATTGACTTTGCAGATTGTGTCGGAATGTGGCTCTTTGATGAGGGGAATGGTAACAAAGCCGAAGATTCCTCTGGAACGGGCAACGACGGCTCGATTGAGGGCGGGGCAAAATGGGTTGATGGCAAATTTGGAAAAGGTTTAAGCCTGAATGGATCGGACGCGTACGTGGAAATCGAGCACGATGATTCTTTAAACGTTGGTGGCCAACACACGATTGCCCTCTGGGTTAAATTAGATAAGCCTCCCGCGGCTGGCATGGGTGTTGTGACCAAAGATGATTGGGCACCAGGATTTTGGTGGGATGGCGGCGTAATCCGGCATCACACGCATGACCCAGGTGGCACGCTTCACTTTATAGATGCACCTTGGGATCCAGATACAGACTGGCATCATGTCGCCGTTACCTGGGATGGTGACGGGTTTGGCGTATATCTCGACGCTGACCAGATTGGCGATGGTGTAACGACACCTAACTTAGGAAGAAATCCTTTAACCGACAAACCTCTTTTAATAGGCATCTATTTAGCGACTGGACAACACGGTCAGTGGGGTCAATTTCTCGGTGCAATCATTGACGACGTTGCTGTTTTCAATGTAGCGTTAGACGGTGATGATATTGAAACCCTCATGAATGACGGATTAAAAACAGCCGCTGACATTGAACCTTTAGGTAAACTTACAACGACTTGGGCTGACATTAAAGTCGATTAACCTACTTCCACACCTAAAGATCGCGTTGGTTGGCAATTTTCCAATATCTGCGGATAAACCTGTGTCTTTCTCTCACTCGGATGGATTGGAAGAGCAGGCAAACAGCGACAAGAGTACGTTTGTCTACAGCAGACGGCTTTTTAAAATCCGTCCCTATATTGACGGCGGAGTGCTAAACGGGAGGAGTTTTTTATGTCACAAAACCTCCGAGATTCACTGTTTCATGATTACACGTTTGGTGAACAGGAACGAAAAACGTTGGATAGCGACGGACATTTCGTCTTCCCCGGCTTGCTCACACCAGATGCGCAGGAAAATCTGACACGATCACTGTCATATATTCATGAACTCTCGCGCACACCGAAGGAAGGGCGTGAGCCGAACCGATTTTCTGCAGAATACGACAGTTATCTCGAAAGTCTGATTGCACACCCACAGATGCTTGAACTTGCACGGAAGGTCTTGGGTGAGGCTATCCGATACGATCACTGTGTCAGTCTCAATCGACCGGGCGGCAATCGTGGGATTGGATGGCACAGCCACGGATACTCCGATGATGACCCACGTTTAGGCTTCGTCCGTATTTTCTTCTATGTCAACGGATTTGAACCGGACGATGGCGGTTTGAAGGCAGTTCCGGGAAGTCACCTCTATCGGGATTCCAAGATCCAGGGTCGGACAGATGAGGCACTACAAGAAGGGTGGTTAGTAGGGAAAACGCATCCAGAAACGGGTAAACCTCTCGAAATTCAGGCATTATCCGCACCACCAGGGACAGTCGCGTTGATGTGGACGCATGCTGCGCATGC
>JAPOOP010000073.1 GCA_026713385.1 Candidatus Poribacteria bacterium
AGTTCTGTCAATGATTTTAGCAGACGATTCGCGCTTGAAAAACTTATGCCGAGTTCTTTTTCAACTGATCTTACATTAACAATCGGTGTAGCGTACATAAAACGCAACAGTTTTTGCGCGTTTTTCGCTCGAGAGCCGAGAGTTAATATGTTAGTCTCATATTCTCGCTGAAGTTCGAGAATCCCTTTGAATGTCTTAATCCCATCTTGGGTGGTTTCAACTATTCCGTTTAAAAAAAACGTAATCCACTGCTCTAAATCATTTGATTTGCGGACCATAGAAAGTGAATCATAGTATGAGTTTCTGTGCTTCTCAAAAAACGTGGACATGTAAAGGAAAGGTTTGCTCAGTACCTGCGCGTCGATGAGTTGCAAAACGATTAATAGTCTTCCGCACCGTCCATTGCCGTCCAGAAAAGGATGGATGGTTTCAAACTGGTAGTGTGTAATCGCAATTTTAATCAGTTCTGGAATCTGTAGTGATTGGTTGTGCCAAAATTTTTCCAAGTCGCTTAAAAGATCCGGTACCTCCTCCGCTGACGGCGGCACAAAAAATGCATCAGAAGGCGATGAACCGCCGATCCAATTCTGAGTTTTGCGAATTTCTCCGGGGGCTTTGTGTTGCCCACGAACACCTGAGAGTAAGATTTTGTGGGCATCCTTTAGGAGCCGTATACAAAGCGGAAGTTCGGACAGTTTGGTTATCGCGAAGTTCATCGCTTCAATGTAATTCTGGACTTCCTGCCAATCATCTCGTCTCTCTGGACTAATCTCTCTTTGCGGTAAAATGGCTTCATCAAATTCAGTTTTTGTGCCTTCAATTTGGTTGGAGTATGTTGCTTCTTTCGCGATGCTCATTGGAATGGAGAGATTAACATCTGGACGAAGTTCAGCATAGGCGTTGAGTTCTCCCAAAAGTCTTGCCGCGTCTTCAACAAGAAGATTTATCTGTGGATTTTCCCAGACAAAAGGATAGTTTATGTGAGAAGGCGTAAAACTTTTATATTCTCGTTGTTGTCTGTATTTACCCGCTATGAAGTTTTTCATACTATCATTTCCATCTGTTTTTGGCAATCGCAATTTCCTCATTATCATTTTCGACTATTTTTGACAATCACAAATATTATATTATCATTTTCGCCTGTTTTTGGCAATCACAAATATTATATTATCAGAGGTATGAGGTCGGAACTTCGTCAACAGTCCGAAAAGAGACACGAGGGGTACTAAGGGGCTGGAGTTATAGTGTTCCGGACTTCGTTGACAATGGCATCGGGTTCAATACCTTCGCCCTGCCCCTCGAAGTTGAGTAGGATACGGTGTCGTAGGGCGGGGAGCAACACATTATCGATATCCGAAAAAGCGACGTTGTAACGTTCATCAAGGAGGGCATTGATTTTGGCGGTGAGAGCTATCGCTTGGACACTCCGAATCCCGGCACCGAGGTGGACATAGCGTTTGACGATCTCTGGCGCGTCCTCGGAATCAGGGTGCGTACCACGGACGAGTCGGATAATGTGGCGTTCGACATGCTCAGCAATGATGACCTGCGGCACGAGTTGACGCATCTCGTTGAGCGTCTCGGTATCCGTCACCTTGTCAATAGTAATCTCGGCACCAGACGTGGTACGGCGTAGAATTTCGACGATCTCATCTTCGTTCGGAAAGTCAATGAGGAGTTTGAACAGGAATCGGTCGAGTTGTGCTTCTGGGAGCGGATAGGTGCCTTCCATTTCCAACGGGTTCTGTGTGGCGAGGACACAAAACGGTTCCTCTAATTTGTGGCTGGTGCGTCCGACGGTGACAGTCCGCTCCTGCATCGCTTCAAGGAGCGCGGATTGCGTGCGCGGTGTGGCACGGTTGATCTCGTCGGCGAGGATGAGTTGAGAAAAAATGGGTCCCTGCTGAAATTCAAACTGCCTTCTGCCGTGTTCATCCTCAATAAGGAGCGTTGTGCCTGTGATGTCGGAAGGCATCATATCCGGCGTGAATTGGATGCGTTTGAAGGAGAGATCGAGTGCTTCGCTGAGGGTATAGATGAGTTGCGTTTTGCCTAAACCTGGAATGCCCTCAAGGAGCGCATGTCCATTGGCGAGTAGACAAAAAAGCACGCCTTCAATAATTGCGTCTTGACCGACAATACGTTTTTGGACTTCGGCTTTGACAGTGTAAAAGGTTTCTCGGAATTGCTGGATTTGGGTTTCTAAGTTCATGTTTTTTAGGCGAGGTTAGAAATCTCGCCAGTAGATATAAGCGCGCTTAGAAAGCGCGCCTACCGGGGACGATGCTACCAGTTATCTCTGGTAACGTAGAGAGATCGATTCTCCATGGGAAGTGAGATGTGCTTGCCGCCCAGCCGATGCGATTCGATCATGCCCATAAGCGTTTCTATACTTCGACGCGCGAGGTGGACGGGTCCTTTCGTCTCCCGGTCTTCGTCGAGTGCTTCGGCGATGTCGGTAATTCCCATGACAGTGCCTGTCGCTCTGGATGTCTCTGGGAACGGCACTTCTTCAAAGAAGCTCCCGTCTTTTTTTCTGAATTGGATTTCTCTACTATTGTTTTGTATACGGATCTTACCGGCGGTGCCGCAGACCTCATATTCGGGTCCAGTGCCTGCGGTATTATAGCCGTGGACTCCGTTGGAATAACGGATGTAACCACAAGCGATACCCGGGTCAACGTTGAGACGGTTGCCATCCCAATCTGAATCTTTGCAGATAATCGCGCCCGTCACGAAGTCAACCTCTGGGTCACCCGCGAGGAAGAGGAGCATATCAGCGGCGTGGGTTAAGCCCCAGAGCGCAGAACCGGCTCCGTATTGGGCAATGGAGCATAAAACATCGCCGATTTCGCCAGCATCCACGAGTTCACGCACTTTCCGATAGATCGGCATATAGCGGCGCTGGGTGCCGTAGTTGAATTTGACCCCGTGCTTCTGAACAATGTCTACCATGATGTCTGCTTCTTCCATAGAACAGCAGAGCGGTTTTTCGCAGTAGATGCCCTTGACCCCATTTTCGGAGGCAAAGACAGTCATGTCGGCGTGTGGACCGGGACGCGTGGCGATACAGATGATGTCGGGTTTCTCTTTTTCGATCATCTCTTGATAATCTGTATAGGCGCGCTCGGCTCCGTAGCGTTTTCTGATGGCTTCGGCTTTCTC
>JAPOOP010000594.1 GCA_026713385.1 Candidatus Poribacteria bacterium
GTTGAGCGTGTCCTGAAAGGTTATTTTATCCTCAAATATCGGGATAGCCTCCGGTAAGACGGACTTTTTCGACATGCCTTTCGGGATCCCAACGATGTGGAGACTCTCCGGATCGCTCCGATCCATTTCAACGATGAAGTTCCGAAACTGTCGGATATGATGGTGGCAGTGTTCTAAGAATTGCAAATGGCGATTAAAGCCTGTGCCTGCCATGGACTCAAGCGCGTATTGGACAATCGCTGCAGGAGAGCATCGGGTTATCCGTCTCGCGTGCAGGACTTGAGCACTTTGTGCCACGAGATGCTGGCGGCTGAGCCGCTCACGAATTTCCATGTCTTTGTTAACGAACTCCTGCTGGATCTCCAATTCCGAAGTGTTTACACTTTCGGATTCTGCTGTCGCGAATTCCTTGGCTTTCTTTAAAGCTTCCATTTGATTCACGAAATCGCTCCTAATTTGGTCGAAGGCAGTCCGTTTTGCCATCTGAAATTGATGGTGCGTTTGAACCGGAGGCATCCATTTTGTTGACAGTGTGCCGAGAGTTGACGGTGTAAACACCACGACAGTCACCCAGATGAGCAACAGAACAACGAGACTTAACCGACTTTCTCGGGTCATCGCAGAGACGATAAGTCCAATTGCGACGAAAATACCAGCATAGCAAGAAGCAATCAGCACAATAAGCCCCAAACGCCCCCAGTCTGCCCCGCTGAGTTGCGTCCAACTCTCGGTAGAAATGATGGCGAGATTGAACAACACGGCACAATAGAAGGCGATGAGAACTGTGATGAAAGAACCGAGGAATTTACCGACTAACAAGGCAGGGCGCGAAATCGAATTTGCAAGACACAACCGCAATGTCCCGCGTTCCCGTTCCCCAGAGAGCGCGTCAAAGGTAAAGAGGAGCGAAATAAAAGAGAGCAGATATGTGGTGATAAAAACCCAATCAATCACCGTGGCATTAGGGCGAAGATTACTGATCGCCTCCATATTCAGACGTGGAACGCCCAGCGACCAAATATAACTAAGGTTGTATAGCCGCCAGAACCCACCACTGACGCTTTCGTCCGGTAGCAACGCGTCCCCGCCATCGGCGATGAAAGCGAGGGATGAGGGACGTCTGTAAAGTTTACCGGGTCCCTTTTGCAGCAGCGCATACAACTGCGTTCTGGACGTCAACTCGGTCTGAGATGCGTTAACTTTCTCGGAATACTTCCGAACCCGTTCTGGATGTGTCCGAAGATGCACAACGGCGTTGGTTACCATCAATGCCACAAGGATGAATGTGGCTAAGCCAAAGCGTAGACTCGTGAGATGGTCTAAAAGTTCACGTGTAACAATATGCCAAATCATTTTTTTATGGCTGTCGGCTGTCAGTAATCAACCGTCAGCAAAGAGCGGGTGTGCCATATTAGTAAGGGCTGTTGGTAATCAGCAGTTCGTGGTAGTAAGTACACGATCAACCACCACATCTGTTTCTTAACTGATCGCTGAAAGCGCGGCAACCTGACTGCTGACCGCCATTCTATACTTCAACTTTGATAAAAACCAAAAATGTCGCCATGAATAGGATGATATTAAGGCATAACAGCAAAAACAGTTCAGGCAGGGCGCGCTTCGCGTTGATGCCGATTTCTGCGCGCTCAAAGTGAAAGCGAGGCAGGATCGACCAGTCTATATCTCCTTGATTCGGAGCAAACCACTGGAGGCTCGCGAAGATTTCTCTCTCATGAAATGTGTCAATGAGGGTGCGCCGGTACGCCTGCGCGGTTTGGATATAATCCACCATGCCGTCCAAATCGGTGCCTGCCCACGCGGCGGTAGCAAACGCGTAGAGACTCGCAGGACTGAACTTCATGAGACGTTCATCCCACTGTGCTTGTCGGAGCGATGTCCGCGCCACCAATTGCTGACCGACGAAGCCGACCTTCTCAGCATTCTGGATTTGCAGGGGGGCGGCGAATGCGTAATAACGGCGCAGGTATGGTACTAAAGGGTGTGCTGTATCTTTCAATTCAAGGTTAACCCGAGGAAAGTCCCCAAGGAAGAAATATCCTGCTCCACTAAAGAGACCTGAAAACGTTTCAGAACCTGAAAATATCGGAGGATCCCCCGTAAGCGGACTACTGGCTAAGAACCGATCCCGTTCTCGATCTGCCTCTTCCCGAACCTGCGCTATCTGCCTGTCAGCGGATACTTTTTCTCCACGCCTGTCGCCCATTGGATTCAGGGCAAACCGACTCCAGTTTGGATAGACGAGCACCAAAATCACCCACAGGAACATACAGAGCATCAGGGATGTAGAAGCACGACGGGTTATTGTGGAAACGAACAAACCGATCAGATAGAAAACCGATAGGTAGACAATTGTCGTGAAAACAATGCCACCAATTCGCAGAAAGTCATCTGTGCTGAATTGCAGGGAACGCGTGAAAGAACACTGAATCAGTGCAAGCAGTAAACTCATCAACACGGGCAGCAGCAGACAAACCATCGCCGCAATATACTTAGCTAGCAGCACACTCCCTCGTCCGACGGGGTGCGAGAGCACTAAACGCAAGGTGCCGGTTTCCCAATCTCCCGCAATCGCGTCATAAGCAAAAAGCAGAGCGAGGAGACTCAACACAACTTGAAAGATAAAGACAAGATCTATCTGTGAAAAGAGATGCAGATATGGGTTATTTATACCGAGGGGTGCCCCGGGACTTGAGAGAGACGGGACGCTGCCAAACGCCCACTGTTCTTCCTCTGGTCTGACATCAACTATAGGGTTTGAGAGAGCTGGCACGCTGTCAAACCCTATGTCAAGCTCACTACCAAAACGCGTCTCTAAGCCCGCACTAAAGAGACTCAAGGAATTGGGCGGACGCTGAACTTTTAACCGCAAGATCGAATAGGTGGCGGTCGACGCGACGTTCTCACGGTTCACCGCATCTTTCTGGCTATAGTCGGCGAGACGTTCCTCGTGCGCACCGATCAAGACAAACGTATTGGCAACGACAAGCAGGAGTGTAATGACGACCGCAGCAAAAAAACGCGCACTCATCAGATGAATCAAAAGTTCTTGGCGTATCAGGGTCAGGAACATCGTCTATCCTTAGGAGATGTTTAGGATTTTAAGAGCATTGGCATGATGAGGTAAATATGTCCCTCTTCACCGATCGGTTTAACAATGACAGGATCCAATTCACCCGAGAACTCCATGACCAAGGACTCCGTTCCAATGTGCGTGAGTGCCTCTATCAGCAGCCGAGCATCAAAACCGATACGAATGCTTCCAGTGCTGGACTCGACTGCCAACGTCTCATGCTTCTCATCTGGATCAGGGTCCCTCGGCGAAACCCGAATCTGTTGTTCATCTATTTCTAAACAGACAGCAGGGCATTTCGGATCCGAAAATGCTGACATCTGACGCGTCGCACGCAAAATCGGCTCTTTCTGCACAACTGCATGCATCTTAGGAGACGCTGGAATGATTTTTTCATACTTTGGATATTCAGCGTCTACTAACTGCGCCGTCAACGTCGCGCGCGCATCGGCGAAAAGAATCTGGTTCGCAACGCGTGAAATTCTTACCTCCGAGGAATCGGCAAAGGTTCGTCCAATTTCTTTGACGGCTTTAAGTGGGACGATAAAACCATCGGTATCCTCAGACAACCCGAACGGTTCACAATGCGCAATAGCAAGCTGCTTGCCGTCACATCCAACAACTTCGGTCCTGTCCTCAAAGAGGTTAAAATAGA
>JAPOOP010000632.1 GCA_026713385.1 Candidatus Poribacteria bacterium
GGCGTGCGAATCGGACGGCTTGCCCGTTCACCGAGATTGTCATACCGGAAGGTATCCGTAATAAGTAAAACAATATTTTTCATTTTTTAACGGTTCACCTCGTTGCGATTGCACATTACGCAATCATCGGTTTGTGATTAGGTTTACCTTTTAGTAATAACGTTACGTAAAACTCTCTTACATAAAGTCGTGCCTTAAACCTCTTGGCGCGTTGTTCTTAACAAAAGTAGTGTCACTAACAGCAACGGCACGATGACTGCAGCGGAAACAACAATCGGGACCAGTGCCCCGATGAGACACGGAAAAAAGAGGATTGAGCCAATCATTGAGCCTTTCAACGCCAGATAGCCATTTTTCTCATTCGGTTGGAGGTAGAGTGAAATACGGGTGGCAACGGTGGCGATGATGCTTAAAATCACCCAAACAATATAAGATTTATGGATATCTGGTTCCAACCAATATGGCAAAAAGGCGATGGCAAAAGCGAGAACAGTAGCAACTGCCGAGAGCAGGAGTGCCGGGCGGATACCAATCTGAAGCGGAGTCGTTACAATGCCGAGTTCTTTATCACGCGAGATGTCTTTGAAGGTGGTGGTAATATGTGTGCCGAAGTCGTAGAGCGTTGTAGCGGCAAAGGCATACCATACCAACCGTGGCACCGTCCCACTTACTGCTAATGCTCCGAAGACGCTCAGTAACCCAATTCCAAGAGGCAGTGTGAGGCTTCCTAAAATACCTTTCGCTTTGAAAATCGCGTTGTAGAGATGTGAGATTGCAACTAAACCTATCACCAGCAGACCCGCTTTAATATTGAGCCAGAAACCACCAATCACACATAACCCGTAGATGACACTCGCCGGGACAATTGCCTGACGCGGTGTCAGTCGCTGTGAGGGAAGCGGACGTTCTGGGTTCGTATGTGTATCGGTTTCGTGGTGAAAATAGTCGTTCTTTATCATTCCAGCAAAGTAACCACAGAGTGCAACGAACAGTGCCGCCACGACACGCCATGTAAAGTGTCCCTCGCTGGCGATGAGGGCACCGGGCAGTGTTGCAACAATCGGTATTGCAAAAAGCGGATAGCGGATGAGTTCGAGATAGGCTTTGAAGCGGTTCATCTATCGACTTCCTATTAGAAATTTTCGCGTGGCACACCTGCTTCTGTTACCGGAGAATTTCTCGGCTCATACGCTTCATCTACACCGTAAAACTGATCGCTTTGGTTTCCAATACCGAGTTCGGTGATGTTGGGTCCAACCTGTTTATTTCCTTGAATGAAATTGTCTCGGAGCCTACCACCGTCGTAGACTGCCCAACCGACGTTCAGCATTATATTGTTGGAGACTATCTCTGGTGAGGCGGTGGAATAACAGACAATAGCGTTTTCGTAATTGGCGCGGAGAATGTTATACTGAATACGCGGTCGAGCGTCATCTTCGCATATTATTCCGTAATTGTTAGCAGTGAACTCGTTGTATTCTACATCTGGTGATGCGCTTCCTCGGAATTGTGTGCCTGTGCCGTTCCTATTAAATTCGTTGCTGGTAATAGTAGGGCTGGTGTTATCAGAAAGGACCCCTATTTTGTTTTCACTGAAGAGGCATCTCTCAATTTGGACGGCATCTGTTCGGCATGTGATACCAGCAGTTGCATGTTGGATACGGCAATATGTGAGGCGACTGTTCGGACTCGCTGTTTCAATCTGAATTCCTGCCCAGTCTCCCGCTTTTGGTGGATCGGCGGCTAGAGTTATCTGCGTTTCGGTATCCATGTTTTCTTCCATACCCATCGTACCGAAGTCTGATGCCGTTGATGTGAAAGGGGTTTCTGTCTCAGGGGCGGGTTCCTGTTCGCGCTGCCTTCCTAAAGAGCCAAAGACGATCATCCTGTCAGGCGATCCTTCTGCATAGAGTTCACCGTGCACGATGAGTTGACTCGGCGTATCCATCGGTTCAAAACCGACGATGGTTCCTGATCGGATCGTCAACGTGATACCTTCCGGGACAACAAGCGTGTCGGTAATATAGACGCGTCCGTCCCAAACCTCATTTTCTGTCAGTTCACCGGATTTCTCTATGATCTCTGAAATGCCACCCACGTCGAGATTGAATGTTTCGCCTTGGCATCCGCAATAGAGAGCAGTTAAAGCACAGATAAGAGGGATTAGGAGGTAGCGGAACGAGAATTTATGCTGCTGTGTGGAGATTGCTATTTCCATAACCATAATTTTAGCATAGACATGGGTTTAGATCAAGGATGAAAAAAAGTATTGGAAATCGGAGTTCCCCTATAAAGGAACTGAGTGCCTCTATGAAAAAAAGTTTGACATCAGGCATAAAATTTGCTATAATTGTATAATTAGGTATAGGCTTGTCATTGTGCGACTTTACATATTAGAACTTATGTGGATTAGATAACGCAATTTGATCGCTTTATATTACGGAATTGATAATTACACATTTTAAGCACCGAGTACGGGGCGCAAGCACATCTCACTCCTACAACAAAGGACGCGAAAACAATGTTTGAAAGTTTGGGCGATAGGTTACAAAGCACTTTCAAAAAACTCAAGGGACAGGGGAAGTTAACAGAGAACAATATCTCAGATACGCTGCGTGAAGTGCGTCGTGCATTTCTGGAAGCGGATGTTAACTATAAAGTCACTCGTGAGTTTATAGAACAGATTAGAACGCGCGCCCTCGGTCAAGAAGTACTCGGGAGTCTTACACCCGAACTGCAAATCGCTCGGATTATTGGTGAGGAACTCACCCAATTAATGGGTGAAAAGGCAGAGAAGATACGCGTCGCACCGAGTGGTCCAACGGTAGTCGTGCTTGTCGGATTGCAAGGTGCAGGTAAAACGACTGTCGCGGCGAAGTTAGCCCTTAGATTTCGCAAAGAGGGGCGTAAACCCTTACTTGTTGCCGCTGATGTGTATCGACCTGCCGCCATTAAGCAGTTACAGGTCCTCGGCGAACAGACTGAAACCCCGGTATTTTCAATGGGGACAGAGGTCTCGCCTGTTGACATCGCTGAGGCATCTGTCAAGGAAGCTTTAGCACACGGACATAACTGCGTTATTATTGACACTGCTGGGCGTTTGCACATTGATGGGACGTTAATGAATGAACTTCGGCAGATCAAAGAACGGGTTGAACCTACAGAAATTCTGCTTATCGTTGATGCGATGACGGGGCAGGATGCCGTGAATGTCGCCGAAAATTTTAACAATGATTTGGAGATTGATGGCGTTATCCTCACAAAAATGGATGGCGATGCTCGCGGCGGTGCCGCCCTCTCTATTCGACATGTCACACAGAAACCGATTAAGTTCATCGGGGTCGGTGAAAAAATTGAGGCAGCGGCGTTAGAGGAATTCCATCCAGAGCGGATGTCTTCGCGCATCCTTGGACAAGGCGATTTCCAAACTTTGCTTGAAAGAGCAGAGGATGTTTTTAGCGAAGATCAGGCAAAAGAACTTGAACGTAAACTCATAGAGAACAAAGGGTTAGATTTTGACGATTTCCTGACGCAACTGGAGCAGCTTAAGAATATGGGACCCTTGGATCAATTGATGGATCTAATGCCCTTTAAGAATCAGTTGCCAGTTAATAACCTGACACCAGATGAAAGTCACTTGCGGACTGCGAAAGCGATCATCCATTCAATGACCCTTGAGGAGCGCAAGAATCCTCGCCTATTGGATAGAAGTCGAAGACTCCGTATTTCCAAAGGTAGTGGAACGACAGTAAATCAGATAAACATGCTGGTCTCGCAGTTGCAGATGATGAATCGTATGTTAAATCAGCAGACGGCGATGGCGATGCCACAGATGGGACGAAAAATGGGGGCTCTGCCGGGTTTGAAACGGCAGACTTCGAGAAAGCCCCGAAAACGGAAACGCCGCAAATCACGATAGGGCGACTCAGTAATGGGTGCCTTGTATGCAGGCAGCGTAAATACCAAGGAGGTATTTTTTGGCAGTTAGAATTAGATTACAACGACACGGTAGAAAGAAACGTCCTTTTTATCGACTTGTCGCGGCTGACGCACGCTCCCAAAGGGATGGCGTGTTTTTAGAACGCCTCGGTCATTACAATCCTATGACGGAGCCGGCAGATGTTTTGATTGATGAGGAGAAAGCCTTAAAGTGGTTAAGACGAGGCGCACAACCTTCCGATACCGCAAAGCGACTGCTCACTCAAAACGGGATTTTGATGAAATTCGAGTACGAAAAATTAGGGAAACCGATGCCGGGGGATGAAGCCGTCGAAGAGGTCGAAAAAACGGAAGAGGTCGAGCCTACCGAGACACAGGACGCAGAATCTGAGACGGACACCTCGTCCGAAGAAGCAACACCTGACGAAGAAACGCCTGAGTCCGTTGAAGAAGAGTAACTCCTGCTTCAACGGGTTCTCGGAACACAGGCGGTAGAATAGCAGTTAGCGGTCAGCACGAGGGTGTAATTTCACCAGAAAACCTCTTAACTGACTGTTTCCGGAGACTGACAGCCGATAGCCATTCTTCTGAAATCCGAAAGTCAACTATGTTTAAAGATTTGATTGAATACATCGTAAAATCTCTCGTCGATTATCCCGACCAGGTGGTGGTTCATGAAGTAACTGGCGAAACGGTCGTTATCGTTGAGTTGACTGTCACAGAGGAAGATCTGGGAAAGATCATCGGTAGATATGGGCGGACGCTTAAAGCGATAAGAAGTGTTCTCTATACCGCGGGGTTGCAAGCCAACAAAAAGGTTATACTTGAGTTAATTGAACACCCGAAATCAGACGCGTAGATTGAAGAATAGCAGTCAGGACGGAAAAGCTTTCAGGTTTTTCTTTCAGCAGTCAGCAGTTAGAAAAAACATTAGAACTATCATATCCTTCTTTAACTGATGGCTGATGGTTTCCGAAAGCCAATAAAAATGAGAGTTGATGTTCTTGCCCTGTTTCCAGAGATACTCGCGCCAGCCTTGAAGACGGGGATCCTCAAGCGTGTTCAGGATGCCGATAAACTCATCGTCAATCTCCATAACCTCCGGGATTGGGCGACCGACAAACATAAGTCGGTTGATGATTATCCTTATGGCGGTGGCGCGGGAATGATTCTTAAACCGGAGCCTATTTTCGCAGCAATCGCCGCTTTGAATCCGGAAACTAACGCACACGTTATCTATTTGACACCGCAAGGAATACCCTTGACCCAAGGGGTCGTGGAATCGCTTTCCTTGGAATCGCATCTCATTCTTTTGTGTGGGCGTTACAAGGGGGTTGATGAACGGGTACGCCATCGATTGGTGACGACTGAGGTTTCTATTGGCGACTATGTATTGAGCGGTGGGGAAATCGCCGCGCTTGTTTTAATTGATGCTATTGGGCGTGTCCTTCCAGGTGCCCTCGGTGATTATGAATCAGCACATGTCGATTCGTTCAGTCATGAGTTGTTGGACCATCCGCACTATACGCGACCCGTTGAGTTCGCTGATAGTGGTGTCCCTGAGGTGCTTTTGAGTGGACATCATGAGAATATTGAGAAATGGCGGTATGCGGAGGCACTCAAACGTACCGCGAAATGCCGTCCTGATCTACTTCAGAAACTGGAGCTGAGCGAGGAGGATGTGGAAATTCTCAAAGCGGCAGGATTAATGGAGTAAACGAAAGAATAGGGTATTGGGTCTGTGAGGGATATGTAAGTCTACGCTAAATATATATCAGCACTTATACTACATTAGGAGGAATAAAGGATGAATTTGATTGAATCTGTTGAAAGTCAATATATGAAGGGCGATATTCCAAAGTTTGGTCCCGGAGATATAGTCAAGGTGAACACGCGTATCCGTGAAGGGCAGAAGGAGCGCATTCAGGCGTACGAAGGAACTGTGATCCGCCGCGCACATGGTGGATTAAGCGAGACATTTACGGTTCGGCGTGTCGCATTCGGTGCCGGAAGTGAGAGAACCTTCCCGCTCCATTCACCCAATATTGAGAGTATTCAGGTGGTTCGATACGGCGCAGTTCGCCGCGCAAAGTTATATTACTTACGCGAACGCACCGGAAGATCTGCCCGCGTCAAAGAACGTAGAAGATAACCTGATGGAGATGAACGTATTTGAGCTCGCTTGCCAACAAAGCGGCTACAAACAGATTGCTGGCATTGACGAGGCAGGGCGAGGTGCATTGGCAGGTCCCGTCATTGCCGCCGCAGTCATTTTACCGGCGCATTGCAATATTAAGGGTTTGCGAGATTCAAAGCAGTTGTCTCCGAAACAACGTGCCTACCTGTTTGACGAAATTCACAACGTCGCTGTGTCCATAGGTATCGGTTCCACTGATCATCGGATTGTTGATCGTTTGAATGTGCTTCAAGCGACGCTTTTGGCGATGCAGAAAGCGGTTGAAAAACTAACACCCGCACCCGATTATTTACTCGTTGATGGCTTGGATTTACCTGAGGTAAGTATTGCGGGTGAAGCCATTCCGAAGGGTGATAGCCGAAGTTATTCTATTGCGGCTGCCTCAATTGTTGCCAAAATCACACGCGACCGACTCATGGTTGAATTGGATCCGATCTACCCCAACTACGGATTCTCGCGGCACAAAGGGTATCCCACATCCCAACATCGACAAGCGATTGCCCAGTTTGGTGCCTCCGATATTCATCGCCGCACCTTTAAACTCCTTCCAGATACTTAAACC
>JAPOOP010000305.1 GCA_026713385.1 Candidatus Poribacteria bacterium
ACCGCATCGAGTTGCTCGGCACCTGTCACGTCTAGGGTCAGATTATCAGAGGCTTCGGCATCATAGTGAGCGGCGGAGGGTTGGAAGTTTCCAGAGCGGATATTCACTTTGGATTGTGCGATAGCGGTCGTGATTTCACCGAGCATGCCGGGTCGGTCATTGCATTCAACAAGAATTTTAACCGGATAGACAGCAGGTGGGTGACTCCCATTCTCAGAAAGAGGCTTTTCGCTCCATTTGGCAGTCAAGAGTCGTTCTGGCTCATCAAGGATGCGGATACAGCCTGCTCTATGGACGGAAACCCCGCGTCCGCGTGTGATATAACCTACGACCTGATCCCCAGGTATCGGATTACAGCACTTCATGATTCGCATCATGCCTAAGTCTATATCGTTTTCGAGTTGGACAGCCGTCGGTGATTCGAGTTTTTGCCTTCGGTTAATAGCTTCGGGAGATTCGCTCTCTGGTTTCGGCACCTCAGGTTTCAATAAATTGACAACCTGAGTAGCAGATTCATCCCCATTACCAATCCGGACGAAAAGCTCCTCAAGATTTTTGAGTTTGAGTTGCTTAGCGATGTCAAGCAGTTTCGGAGAATTGAGATAATCACGCGAATTAAGATAGGAAACACGTAACTCCGCTGCGAGAAATTTCTTACCCAACTCCAATGCCTCAGCCCTATCCTTTTCACGAAACCAATGATTTATTTTACCCCTTGCCGTGGCGGTTTTTACATACGACAACCAGCTCCGGCTCGGCTTGCCATTCGACTGTGTTCGAATATTGACTTGGTCGCCGTTCTGAAGCACACGTCGAATCGGTGCAACAGCACCGTTGACCTCTGCTCCGACACATGTATGCCCTATGTCGGTATGAATCTTGTAGGCAAAATCGATCGCGGTCGCGCCAGCCGGTAGTTTAAAAAGATCCCCTTTCGGCGAAAAAACATAAACTTCATCTTGAAAAAGTTCCAATTTCATGGATTCCACAAAATGATGGGGACTATCCTGGGTCTCCTGTATGTCCTCAAGTATCTGCTTATAACTCGCGAAAATGGAACGTCCCTGTTGGCTCGTCGGTAACCCTTCCTTATAACTCCAATGTGCCGCAATGCCATCTTCAGCAATCTTGTGCATCTGATATGTGCGAATCTGGATTTCAACGGGTTTACCGTCATCGAGAATCGTGGTATGAAGTGATTGATACCCGTTTTTCTTAGGCTGTCCGATCCAATCTCGAAGTCGATCCGGATGGTAATTCCACTTGTGATGAAGTGCGCCGAGTGCGATGTAGCAATCCGCCTCGGTCTTGACGAGGATTCGAAGACCGATCAGGTCTCGGATTTCACTAAAGGGAGTTCCTTTCTGCTGTATCTTCTGGTAAATGCTATAGATATGCTTCGTTCTACCATGAATATCGGCAAACACATCGCGTGTTTCAAGTTCTTGGCGAATCTGCTTAACCATCTTCTCGCAGTACGCCTCTCGTTCAGCGAGTTTTTGATTGAGGAGGTCTGCAATTTTTCGGTATTCAACTGGGTAGAGATGCTTGAACGCGAGGTCTTCAAGGCGTCCCATGATACGCCAAAGCCCCAATCGGTGTGCGATCGGGGCATAAATTTCTAACGTTTCCTTTGCGACGCGTTGGCATTTCTCACTGGAGAGAAACCGAAGTGTTTCCATGTTATGCAGTCGATCCGCGAGTTTAATCAGGATTACCCGCATATCTGCCGCTGTTGCTAACAAGAGTTTCCGGTAGGTCTCGGCTTGGCGTTTCCGATGGACGCGGTGTTCGACTGTGCTTTTAGTATCTGGGGCTTGGGAGGCAACACTGAGCTTATACTGACCGATCTTTGTGACACCCTCGACAAGATTGGAGATATTCGCACCGAACCGAACTTGCATCTCTTGACGCGTAATGCTTGTATCTTCCAAGACATCGTGCATGAGTCCGGCACAGATCGTGTGCGTATCCAGTCGGAGCTCAGCGAGTATCTCAGCGGTTTTGGCACAGTGCGTAAAGTAGGGTTCGCCGGATTTTCGTTGTTGCCCCTTATGCGCCTCTTGGGCAAAACGATAGCAACGTTCAAGAAGTTCAACCTCAGCATCCGGATTATATGTTTGAATTTGGCTCACTAAGGATTTGATACTCATGTGCTATGCGCTCCCACATAGATTTGATGTTTTCCTTTAATTGGAACTCTATGAAAGAAGGACTCGTTTGCTTAATCCATTCCCCTTTTAGATAGGTCGGTGAACGAGACAAGTCATTTTTCTGACCCGATAGGAGTTTTACGAGTTTACTACCGGGTTTCCCATGCCGCTCAATGAACTGCAATTCCTCAAAGATAGTGAGTCCAGTTTGAAGAGCTGCCAGGCTCCCAAATCCACCTTTCAGTATCTCTGCTTCAGGGTATCCGTCTGTGCCATTCGATTGTATAACCGCTCGTATGCTACCGTACAATCGCCGTAACTCGTCATCCGCTGGATATTTTTCAGAAATCCAATTGCGCATCTCCGATTCATCTGTATTGTTATAGATGAGATGCAAATAAGAAGTCTCGGCAGTCGCAAAAGCAGGTTCACACCGTTTGGAAAAGATATCTTGGCTCGATGCGAGATGACAAAAAACAACATGTTTAACAAAAGGCAACGCTTCGAGACGCGAAAAAGCGTTACTCGACGCGATTGTCTGCAGCTCACCATTTTCCAATTGTTTTAATAACGCTGCTGCCTCTGTTTCTGATGTCGCTTCAGTGTGCCGCGCGATTCCCTCAATGCTCTCCGGTAGAAGTTTTGTGAGCAGGATATCTAACATCTCTTCGTCTCGTACATAAATTATACAAGATTCCTCTCGCGCAAGCAAGTTTAAAAGATAATTTTTTTTATTGACGTTCCGTTTATCAACAAGTTTAACAGAAGATTTATCACTGAGTTTAGGAAATACTTCCCAGTTCGTGTCTCTGCCTTCGGAGTGGAGCTCCCAATCTTGAAGAATAAGTTGGACGGAACGGTTCCGTTGCCACTCGTTGATTTGGGGTGCAAAGGCGATATTGAGTGACATATTGGGGCGTCTGAAAGTGATAAGTTTGTCTCCTGCTCCCCAGTCAATCGCGCATCGTTTCACCATGCCATCGCTAACAAACATTCGCAGATGGTTTTTCTCTTTTCCCATTTGGGTGGGGACACCATTAACTTTAACGCGTCGTGTACCAAAATAAGGCGCTGGATTCTCTTTGCCAAAAGGCTCAAATTGCTCAAGTTCCTTTAGGGTCTCTAACGTCAAAAGTGAAAGACGCGTTTCAAACTCAAGGTCGAGTTTCGGTTGCAATGCGTCCTCTGTGAGCGTCTCACGGGCGAATTCATTAAAAGCCTTCCTGAATTTGGGAATATTTTTTGTTTTGAGTGTTAACCCTGCCGCTGCTGCGTGTCCACCGTGTTTCACAAGCAATTCGGTACAGGCAACAAAACTATCAGCAAGGTTCATGCCGTCGATACAGCGCCCGGATCCAGTCGCCTCATCGCCGTCGATTGCGAGGATAACGATGGGTCTGTGGAAGGTTCGCATCAAACGGGCGGCAATGATACCGACGACCCCTTTTTCTTTCCCTTTTGCTGCATCTTCTGCTTTTTCGTCCCACTTATCGCTGGCAACAACAATCCCGACGGTATCATCATCTATCTCGTTTTCAATTATCTTCGATGCCTCCTCTTGAATCTGCTTTCCCAACTCCTGTCGCAAGTGATTTTCCCGATTGAGTTCAGAGGCAATCCGAGTTGCGACATCTTTAGAATCGGTGGTGAGGAGGTCAACCACTTTGTGGGCGGTATCCATACGTCCAGCGGCATTGATGCGGGGTCCCAACTTAAAAGAGATAGCGTATCCGTCAAGCGGTGTGTCAATTTTGTGCCCAGCGACTTCGCACAAAGCATGAATTCCGAGGCGTTCGCGTTTGTCAAGTTCTATTAACCCCAAGCGACTCAAAATGCGATTCTCCCCAGTCAGCGGTGCGATATCTGCGACGGTCCCCAATGCTACCAGATCCAGCTGAGACTCCAGAAACGCTGTATCGTCTGCTAACGCTTGTGCTAATTTAAAGGCTAAACCGACACCAGCGAGTTCGGTGTAGGGGTATTCATTCCCCGGAATCTTAGGTGAAATCAAGGCGTATGCTGGTGGCTGTTCCTCTTCTGGCTGGTGATGATCTGTGACAATAACATCTATACCCAATTTATTCGCCAACGCTATCTCTTTAACCGAGGTGATACCACAATCTACAGTAATAAGTAACTTCGCTTCGTTTTTCTGGTGTATCTTTTCTACAGTGTCCTCACTAAGCCCGTAACCATCTCCAAACCGATTCGGGATATAGTAATCAACGGGAACATCCATCTGGCGGAATGTATTGAGCAGCAATGCAGTCGCGGTCGTACCATCGACATCATAATCACCATACACACAGATTTTCTCACCGCGCGAGATCGCCTTGTGTATCCGTTCTACGGCTTTGTCCATACCTGCCAATTTGAAAGGGGAGTGCAATCCATCAAGACTTGGATAAAGGTAGGATTGCGCTTCAGCAGCAGTCTTTATCCCTCGGTTAATGAGCAATTGTGCAGCAAATGGAGAAACACCTACTTCGGATGCTAACGCTAAACTGCTATCAAAATCAGAACTTTTAAATTGCCACTTTTTGCGAGAAGGTTTTCTCATGACGCGCCTTGTATTGTTAAGATGGGGAACTTGTGTTTTGCAATGTAGAGGCTTGCAAGCAATACCTTTTTGATTATTTTCGACTATGGATATAGTAACACAAAAATCGAGAATTGTCAATTTTTTTCCAAACTGACATTGCTGACCACTACCGGCTGGAAACTGAATGCTTCTGCGCTGTTGCATATATAACTTGACAAAGCAAATTGTTTATGGTATTATTAAAGTGTCCTGATCGCAACTCAGCAGACACTGTACAAAAACGCCATATATGACGATGTTTTTGTAACGCCTTCATCAAAATAGGGACTAACCTCGTCCGTTAAGTGAAGTTACCGCCCGTGTGATATGGAGGCTCTTATTGTAAATCAATCGGAAAGGAGTTTTCTAACATGACGTATGTGATTTGTGAACCATGTATCGACCTTAAGGATAGTGCATGCGTTGATGTATGCCCAGTGGACTGCATTCATCCCCTACCGGATGCTGACGAGTTTGAGGAAGCCAATCAGCTCTTCATTGACCCGGAAGAGTGCATCGATTGTGGTGTATGCGAACCCGAATGTCCCGTCGAAGCCATCTTTATGGAAGAAGATGTTCCCGAAGAATGGGAAGAGTTCATTGAGATCAATGCGGAATACTTTGAGTAACGGATAGTAGGAATAATCCTTCAATCACAATGCATTGAACGGTTGCTGATTTGCGAGACTGTCTTCGGTCGCACAAATTAGCAACCGTTTTTTTCTAAACAGCAAGCATCCTTTTTGAGCAGTTACCATGCTGAAATTCCAACCGACTCGCATTGAAAGAAGTCGTACAAGTTTGGAAATCCGATGGAAAGATTCACATCACAGCGAGGTGTCCTACCGCACGCTTCGACAAAAATGCCCCTGTGCCCGTTGCGATGCCACGCGATTAGGAAAAGATCCTTTTCATATCCTACCCTCTGACGATTTTTTTCAAAACCTACAGCTTGTTGACATTCAGCGAGTCGGACGCTACGCGGTAAGATTGGTATGGAACGACGGACATCGTACCGGAATTTACACGTTCCAGTTCTTACGTGAGTTGAGTGAAAGCACAGCCGAAATTTAGGATTCATTTGAGGCGTGTTGTGAGTTAAAAAAATAGGTGAGGTTAAAACCTCACCCATAAGAGAAATGTAAAAGCCATGTTTCGCGTTATTCTGAAAGCAATCGCGAGACGAGATAGCAGTTTGGTGTTTTTCGGGTAGCACCCAGTTCTGTGCTAAGATTCTGACACACTTTCCAATAGCGGTCGTAACTGAGTGGACGGAAGCGACGACGTTTCCCAATGAAGGTTTTGTTACAACAGGCTAATTCATTGCCGCTATGAATCGGATATCCCCAGACACGGCAGATAACCGGACGGTGTTCATAAACAGTGCAAACCCCACCGATGAGCATAGGGCATTCGCCTTCAGGCGTGCCTTTTATGACTCCAATAGCTTCCATGCCAGCATCCGGCATTATATTTTCAGCGTTATAGCCATACGCCTTCAATTTTATGATGCTCTGTTCCGCTTTCCCGCGAATATGTGAGCGGATTTCAATAGGAAGTGCTTCCAATCCCACCTTTAAATCACGAGCCTCGACCTCACTTATTGCCATCGTCGCGGTGTTTCGACAGCAGGAAAAGCAGTTAGACGGGCACGGCACACCCCCCGATTCTTCACGCAAACGTTCGACATCGCGCTGAATCTCATCGAGGAGTTCGTGATATGCTTTCATGATAGCCCTTAACCTATGGCAAAATTGTACACAGCATGCCTGAAGATAACAACCTTTGCACCGTTCTCCAAAATGAGCTTAATCTCATAAGGACTGACCCAGTCTATAATGCCACGAAAGATCTCTCCCTCGCGGAGGGTAACCTCAATAGAGGTTCCATTTTTTCGGGCGTGCTGAACGGCTTCGGTATCAATCTCAGGAGCTTGCACATCAGGGGTGAGTTGTGTTAGCTGCTGTGTTTTCACGGCATCATCGATATCAACGGATGCCTGAACCCTCTCTGCATCGACATCTTTATAACAGTATTTAACATCCGCTTTAGGGATCTGCTGCTCGCCCTCATTACTATTGAGGGTCAAACTTGAGAGTGTCATTTCAAGGACAGTAGCAGGCAGTTGTACATGATTATACAACGCAAAAAACATGGATGTTTCAAGATTAATCTGCTTAAGGATATAAAGATCACCGAAACTGAGTTGCTTTGAAGATGGGTCTTGCATCTCTTGTGTCGGTACGGCGGAATCCTTAAAATTCGTCACCGAGGGACGTTGATTGCGTGGTGGTTTTGCTGTCGGTCCCAAAGGTGCTACAGATGTATCAAAGTTACGGCGATTCCGAATTGGCTTTGATTCATTGGCACCATAATCAGAGGTAGTCACTGCCTCATTACTGCTAAATTGACCCTGACCCGGGAAGCCAGCATAACCTCTCGGAATAATTGCCTTTCCTTGTCGCAACCATCGGCGTTCCGTGGGTGTCAACAATACTTCAACGTTTTGGGCAACGAGTCCCTTTTCACCTTCAATAATGCTGTACTTTACGCGTTGTCCGACACGGAGTTCTTCGTATTCGGGCTGCTTAATAGCAGAACTATGTAAGAAGACATCCGCGTCACTGCTATCTTGCGCGATAAAGCCGAAGCCTTTATCGAAATTGTAGTACTTAATCCGTCCTGTGGGCATTATATGCTCCTGCGGTCTTGTCCCTTTTCAGGAAGGGGACGTTAACCATTCGCGTTCCTGCGCGAGCATTCCTTTTCCATACGGGGAGCCTGCAAATGAGTCTCCCGAACTTGCCAGAGCCATTCCGTTGTACCGTAAGTTGGCGCGCTAAATCGCGTACTCATGGTATATGAGCAACCATCAGATTGTAGTGCCGCTTAAAAGCAGCAGAAAATTGGACATCAAAAGGCTCTACCGAATTTGCGGTTTTTCTTGACACAACAACTCTACTCTTTATATAATGGAGCGGATTTCATCTTTTTTGAAACTAACTCCGCCTTATAATACTATATGATACTAAAAAGAAGGGTAAATTACCAAGATATTATATATTAAATCATAATTCAACACATTTGTCAAGTATGAGACTACGCGTAGTCTCATCTCAGTTTTCATTTAAAGGAGCCCTTGTATGGCAACCACCGATTTGACACATCACATTCAATCTATTCGCCTTGTTGACACACACGAACACATGAAACGCGAGCCTGAATGGGTTGAGAATGGACCGGATATCCTCCAAGATCTATTTGGAAACTATGTACCTGCCGACTTGGTAACAGCCGGTGCTTCCCCAGAAGCGATGCGCAATCTGATGGACGCTTCTCAAGATGTCGCATCCCGGTTTGAAGGGATCCAAGACGCTTGGGAAGCGACACAATTTACTGGATACGGCGAAGCAGTGAGTCTCATTGCAAAACACATCTATGAACTCGACGAACTGACAGGCGATGGACTCGCAGGTGCTGATAACCTGAAGACGCTTCGGATGCCCGGCAAACGTTATCACATTTTACACGATCTCGCAAACCTTGATCACATTCAAACAGACGATTTCAGTTGGCAGTGCACACCAGACACGTCCGGTCCCGATTTTTTCCTCTACGATCTTTCGTGGGCAACATTCTGTAATGGACAGGTTGATCCGAGTGCTATCCACGCTGAGACAGGTGTTGAAGTCAACGACCTCACTTCCCTCAAAAACGCTATGGCGGCGATTTTCGCCAAGCATGCCTCCTGTGCTATCGCTGTAAAATCACAACACGCTTACAACCGCACACTCAGCTGGATCGAAAGGAGCGACGCTGAGGCTGCTACTGCCCTGAGTGCTGTGCTCACGAAATCTGCCGCAGAGGTTGACGAAGCGACGCGGCTCTGCCTTGGCGATTGGTGTTGGGCGAGAGGCGTTGAACTCACGATTGAACACAACCTCCCGTTCAAAATTCACACCGGTTATTATGCTGGCAACGACCGGATGCCGGTGCGCCGCATTCCTGCCGGCAATATGTGTGCTCTTTTCACTCGGTATCTCGACGCGAAGTTTGTATTGATGCACATCGCCTACCCTTATAACGACGAACTGGTCGCACTCGCCAAGCATTATCGTAATATTTGGGTTGACTTCTGCTGGGCGTGGAGTATTGATCCCTACAGTTCGCGTGATTTCCTCCGTCGGTGCATTCATGCCGTTCCGTCAAATAAATTGTTCGCTTTCGGCGGTGATACGGGGTGGCCGACCAGTGCGATGGCGTATGCGATTCAAGCCAGAAACGAAATTCGACGCGCCCTTGAAGCCGAGATTGCAGACGGTTACCTCACGGAAAAACAAGCAATGGCGTTTGCAACCCGAATTATGAATACGAACCAGTATGATTGCTTTGATATAAGTGGCACCCGATCGAACATTGCGAAAGCGGCATAACGCTTATGCATCTCGTAAAGCCTTCAGGCTATCCGTGTAAGGGGCATGTGCCACACCTTTCTCTGTAATAATCGCCGTAACTAACGCCGCGGGCGTGACATCAAAAGCAGGACTATAGACCTTGACCCCTTCAGGAGCGGTTAGTTTCCCGAAGCCTTCCGTCACCTCTTCTGCCGCCCGCTGTTCAATAGGAATTTCTGCTCCAGTTTCGAGGGCGAAGTCTAAGGTAGAAGTCGGTGCGGCGACATAAAAGGGGATACCGTGCGCTTCTGCGAGGATAGCGACATTATAGGTGCCGATCTTGTTTGCGGTGTCACCGTTTGCGGCAATCCGGTCGGCACCGACAATCACGCATTGGATTTTGCCCTCTTTCATGACCTGTGCAGCCATGTTATCACAGATAAGCGTCACATCAATGCCCGCTTGCATAAGTTCCCAAGTGGTGAGGCGTGCGCCTTGTAAAAGAGGGCGCGTCTCATCAGCGTAAACTTGGATCTTTTTACCTGCTTCGTGTGCACTGAACATAACGGCTAACGCTGTGCCATAGTCGGATGTCGCTAACCCTCCAGCGTTGCAATGCGTCAGAATAGTGTCGTTTTCGTTTAGTAACGCCATACCGTGTTGCCCGATAGCACGACACATCGCTTTATCCTCATCAATAATCTCTAAAGCCTCGGCAAGCAACACTTCCTTGAGTTCAGAGATTTGAAGATGGCTGTTTTCTTGCGCTGTTCGGGTAATTCTATCCAGTGCCCAAAAGAGATTAACGGCTGTGGGCCGTGATGTCGCCAAATAATCGGTGGCGGATTTAAGTTCGGTGGCAAAAACATCGTAGGTTTTCGCGGTAGACTTCCATATTCCGAGCACTGCTCCCAAAGCACCCGCAATACCGATCGCAGGTGCACCACGTACACGCAAAGATTTAATGGCTTCCCAGGTTGACGGAAGATCATCACAATAAATTTGCTTGAATTCATTGGGCAACAGCGTCTGATCGATCATCCGAATTCTGCCATCCGCCCACTCAATTGTTGAAACTGCCATTTTTTGGTACAAGCCCCTCCTGTAAAAAAACGAAGCACATTCCGAAGTAAATAGACTAAAGATTACGATTAGCGTTTAAAAGATAATAGCATTTTCTATGCCACAGAGCAATCAAAATTCAGTCTTTTTATAGTAACGTAAGTTCTATATAAAAGAGACAAAAATTCGGACTCACGTGAATATTAAATAGGACATGTCAGGTGCCCAAGTTCGTTGGTTAAGCGTAGGTTTTCGGCATAATCAACGGGACAATCAATAACTGAAGGAACGTTTTGGCTGAAAGCGTCTTTGAGTATAGGGACCAATTCGTCACTTCCTTCGACTCTGTAGCCTTTGGCACCGAAGGCTTCGGCATATTTGACAAAATCTGGGTTTGTGAAGTCGATGTGGGCAGGTCTACCAAAACTGTTCATCTGCTTCCACTCGATAAGCCCGTAAGCCTCATCATTGAAGATAAGCGTGACAAACGGTACACCGATTCGCATTGCTGTTTCGAGTTCCTGAGAGTTCATCAAGAAGCCACCATCACCACAGATTGCCAAACATTTACGCTCTGGGTAGATAAGTTTTGCAACAAGAGCCCCCGGTTGCGCGATTCCCATGGAGGCGAAACCGTTAGAGATGATGCACGTATTAGGTTGATAACATGGATACATACGTGCTATCCACATTTTGTGTGCACCGACATCGGAAATGAGAATGTCGTCTTCAGAGAGGACAGAACGGACATCACTTAAAATTTTTTGCGGTTTCATGGGGAACCCTGTATCGTCGCGATGTTCGTCGAGTTGGTCGAGTATGATTTTCCGCAAGGTGTTTGAGGCATACTCTGAATCTTTAGGATAGATTTCTTGTGCCATCAGGTGTCTGAGGCTCTGCCGGATGTTGCCTACCATCTCGACATCGGTAACGTAAGATGCATCACTCTCGCTCGGTTGTGTATCAATATGGATGAGTTTTTTATTCCGGTCGGGGTTCCAGAGACGTGGGTGATATTCGACGATATCGTAACCGATTGCGATGACGAGATCTGCCCTGTCGAACCCACAGGAGACGAAATCGTTTGCCTGCAATCCGACGCTGAGGAGGGAGAGTCGATGTGTCCATGGAATGCTGCCTTTGCCCATGAAGGTGTGCGCAACAGGGATATTCGTCATCTCAGCGAATTGTGTTAGAATTCGAGAGGCACCTTGACGGACAACACCGTTTCCTGCGAGGATAATGGGTTGTTTTGCGTTGTTGATCAACTGTGCGGCACGTAGCAAACAAGATGCAACGGGTTCCGCTTCGCTGGGAAAGTCATGCGGCATAGGCTCCGCGCTAACTTCCATCTTGGCGACATCCTCTGGAAAGTCGATGTGTGTAGCCCCCGGTTTCTCGCTCGTTGCTGTTTTGAAGGCTTTACTTATTGATTCGGGGATGATTTCAGGGAGGTGGAGGAGTGTATTCCATTTGGTCATCGGTTTGAAGACGGAAACGACATCCATATATTGGTGAGATTCTTTGTGCATCCTGTCTAAACTCGCTTGTCCGGTGATTGCAACGAGAGGTGCCCTATCCATATTCGCATCAGCGACCCCTGTGACAAGGTTCATCGCTCCCGGACCTAAGGTAGCGAGACAGACTCCGGCGCGCCCAGTAAGGCGACCATAGACATCAGCCATGAATGCGGCACCTCGCTCATCACGTGTTTGAATAAATTGGATATTGGATTCCAACAGTGCGTCCATCATATCCAGATTTTCTTCACCGGGTATTCCAAATATATAGTCAACGTTTTCGTTTTCCAGACATTTAACGATCAATTCTGAGGCTTTCATAATTATTGTACTTCCTTATTTGTTGTCGGAGACGAAAAATTTGTTTTTTCTCTCTGAATTCCCTATCATTAATATATCATAG
>JAPOOP010000236.1 GCA_026713385.1 Candidatus Poribacteria bacterium
CGTTTTGTGGTAAGTTGTCTGAATCATGAATTGATTTGACAACAGAGAACAAATATGGTTTACTATACGTAAGATGACTCCGGTATTTGTAACTAAGATAAGGAGGCGAAAATGAAATTAATCCTGATTTCTATCACTGCATTTTTGATTTTTGCGGCACCAGTGTTCAGTGAGCTCACTGTAGAGGACCTCGAAAAGATCCGTTCAATTGTCAAAGAGTCCGAGGATCGTTTGAAAGAAGACCTTAAAGCCTCCGAGAAACGCTTGACGGAACACATTGATGGCAAAGTTGAAGAAATGGACAAACGGTTGAACATAATATTTGGGTTTGTCATCCCTTTAATAAGCCTTATTGTCGTAGTTATCGGTGTCCCGCAAATCATTATGGTATGGCGTGGCAGGGAGGAACGGACACAAAAGGAACAGATTCAAGAACTGAAACAAGAAATAGAAGCACTCAAACAACATATCGCGAATCCGTGACCCGAATACCATCTCTGATTCAGATTGATTGATGGTTTCCAACCGCCGATTGCTACGTTCGTTGGGTTGCGCGGCGTGCTATGTCTATAGAAACGATGTATTTATAATACCTTTAAAGGTGGATCTGAAAATCAATCTTCAGGTGGCAACAAACCAGAAGCCAGTTCAGGAGAATCTCAAGGTGGGGAATCTACCAAAAAGTAGATGGAAATTTATCAAACCACATTCGTAGCCCGAAAGTCAAGCCCTTTCGGGCTTTTTTGTTTCAGGGTCATCCGTATAATCCGTGAGAATCCGCGATTCAGACAGTTGACAAAATATTTATTTATCTGAAGGACGTTCCTGAACTACAGGAATGACGTAACTCCGAATCTTTACACCTTCTACCATCTCTGTCTCTACGCGTGGAACTGCAGGTTGACGGTGATCGAAAACGACGTAGTATCCTTCGTTTGCCTTTTCTAATTTCATATACGCGGCGAGTTGTTTCTTACCGGTTTGATAGTGTTGCTCGCTTCCCCAAATCTTCGTTTCGACGATGTACTTCTGTCCTTTGTGAAGGATAAGGAGGTCCATCCGTCCGCGTCCGGTTGGGACTTCCATGTACATTGCGCCATCCACGCTCTCAATGAATTGATCGAGATAGGCAAAAAGCAAGTGCTGCCCGATGAATTCTTGTGGAGTATCGGGGACTTGGAGTATCTTAAACCCGGCGCGGGCAATAAATGCGCCGAAATTATCAAGGAGCCGCTCCACCTGGATATGGCCGGTGGGCGTAAGGTATTGAAAACTCACCGTGCCTTCCGGGAAGTAGTCGCGCTCCAGCCCGTTAACTATCGGCTTGAAGGCTTGTAGAATACGGTAGAAATAGATCGGATTGACAATCTCACACCTTCTGTCAGTCCCTCTCGTGATGACCCCGTAGGTTGCAAGTTCATCAATGATAGGATTGTCGGGGTTGAATCTTACACTATTCTCATAAGAGACGATTTGCATCAGGAGGGTTTCAAAGCGAGGGTCTCTGCGAATATTGGATAAGAGATGGTCGATATTGGTGTTTCGCTCGTCGAGTAGCCATGTGTGTGCAGTCGTAAAGTGATCCATCGTAATCGTTTCTGTCTTAGCGATGTCCAGTTCCTCGGTAAGAATCTGGGCAAGCCGATTGACGAGGAAGGGTTGGCCTCCCGTTTGGTTCCAGAGGGTTTTGATGACTTCTGGTGCGAAGGCTTGGCCACCCTCAGCGGTATATTGTCCAAGCAGTTCGCCGACCTGTTCCAGACTAAAGTTCGGTAAGTGAAACTCGTCTTGGATATTGAAGGGAGAGATGGACCTATCGTAGTTGAGTTGCCTGATGCTCTTGACCCCGACAATACTCACACTCTGCGGACATCTGTCGATAGAGCCAGGGAGGTAGATACGGCGGAGCGCATGCAGAAAACCTCTTACAGCTTCTTGCGGGATTCCATCAAATTCGTCGATGATGAGGATAACCTGTTGCTCACCGTATTCAGCGTTTAGAAGATTTCCAAATTGCCTAAAGAATCTTCCCATTGAAAGGTGATCCGTTATTTCTGCATCTTCTAAGAATCGTGTGAGTGCCTCAGTCGGCAAATTTCCACGCTGCTGAAAGGTATTCTCAATTTCTTCGCGAATATCTTCATAGATGCCGTTATAAAAAACCGAGGGCGTACAATCTTCATAGACCTCAAAATTCAGTTGGATTGGGAAGTAAGTTGTTTCTTCCACTGAGAGTGTGTCCAGGGCGCGTTGGAAGAAGGTTGTCTTGCCTGTCTGTCGTGGGGCGAAGATAACAATGTAGCGACCCTTTTTGACACGGTCAATGAAATCCTTCACCTTCTCGGATCGGCTCACGATGTAGTTTTTATCAGGGTGCACGGGACCTTGCGTTCCAAAGGTCTTCATTTCCTTTTCTCCAAAAGCGGGGTATTCCTTGAAATCACCCGTGAACCGGGCATGTTGCCCAACTTCAGATAGCAGGGCGAATTGAGGCTTTTCGGTTTATTTGCATCATATCTAATTCCTCATTTTATCATATTGCCGTAGGAAAGTCAAGTGTCGGAATTAGAAATCTGTGCGTATCAGGTGTGTGAAAAGTGGTTGAAGGATCGGAAGAGAGACGTTGCGTCGCGAAGATTTGCAGCGGTATCGTGCGATTTTTGGTGGCTGTGGCGGAGACGTTGCGGGTTATGGAGGCGATTGATGGGGTTTTGTGGTAGGATGTCTGGATCACGGATTATCGGGAATTTATAAGATTTAACTAACAATAAACAGACTCGTAGCAGGGCGATTTATGGACCTTCCGTAAAATATAATGAACTGTTTTAGGGAAGCAGTATGCCTACAGTGCCCGTGTATTACCGTGTCATCTGTTTATCTCTGATTTCCAAAACCGAACGTCTCCGTTCACCATTCAAAATCTAACACTTCATTCTGTAAAAAATTGACATTACGCGTAAGATACTGTATAATTGCAATAAATATAACGAATTATCTGTTTGGGGCTGCCATTTCGAGTACAGTCTGACTTTTACCGCCTTTGTCCAATACTGAACATCTGACCTTCACAAACAAAAACCTGAAATAAAACTACAATGTCAAGTGGGATAAATATCTTGTTCCATTCATTTTATTTCTTATCTACACTTAATTAGTATTAAGGAGATTTAGCAACTTATGAGCACATCCGAAAAAATTAAAAATGAACTACAGTCACTTTTAGATGAACAGAAGGATCTATTAAAACTCACAAACGATCAAAAAGATTACATTAAGTTCGGTACAACCTATCAGATATGGTATTCTCGCGCATACAAAATAGTTGAAGCACTAGGTAGTGAACGTCTTGAAGAATTTATTTCCTATTACCATATTGATCCCAAGCGAAAAACTATATCTACACGCAACTATGTAACCCAAGACTATATTAACGGGATACTCACTATACAACTACCATCATATCCGTTTAATAAAGTAGATGGAAATAACACAGTGAAACAAAGAGTGATAAATCAAATACAGATTCTCAGGTCTCTAGAGTCCCGGATAGACAGTGTACTCCAAGACATTAAAGGGCACTTGCTAGCAGACATTCAAGACGCGGAGCTTAAGGTCGCCGACCAACTCCGAAAAGTTAGTCTAAAAGCCGCAGGAGCCTTAGCAGGAGTGATTCTTGAGGGGCATCTCCAACGTGTTACTCAAAACCACAATATTCCTATCCGCAAGAAATCCCCAACGATCGCCGATTTGAATGATCCCTTGAAAAACAAAGGAATTTATGATAATCCCACATGGCGAAAAATCCAACTGCTTGCTGATATTCGGAATTTATGCTCCCACAAAAAAGACCGAGAACCAACCGGTGATGAGGTTGTCGAACTCATTTCTGGTGTAAACTGGGTTATTAAAAGTATCTTTTGAGACTATAAACACGCCTCCTTTATAGGACTGGAGGGTCTGGGACGACGCGGTTCTATAAACACGCCGTCCGTACAGAACTAAAGAGGTGAACAGTTTTCTGTTGATTTAGACAAGAAATTATGGTAAAATATAAGAAGGATCTTCGGTTTTCTGCAGCGAGGAATTTACGAAATGAGATGATTTCGGTAGATTGTGTAATAGTTATGCTTACACGCAAATGTGCTATTGAGAAAATTTCAAATTGGCATCCACGTCTGTTTCTTGAACTACATGTTGTTTCGTGCGTTGCAGTGATGCGTTTGCATTCGACTTCACCCGCAGTGTTTGAAGTCACATGTGAAAATATCGCTTCCGACTGGCTTGGTGAAGATACACAGTTTATGCTTGAGGTTTCATGGTCAGAAGAAACTGAGAGAAACGCCGAACGTTTACGAGCAACTATACAAACAAAACCGATAGTAGAGATGGCAGCGTCAGCCTTAGCATTTGTTCTTACACCTCATATTGTCAATCTTGGACAGTTAGATGTTATGAATTATGGGGACCGTGCTGACTATCGCTCATTAGACATGCAGAGTGTTCTTGAAATCAGTGGAACAGAGACACCTTCCGAACTAGCAAGGCGACATCGAGAGAAGGTTTCACAAGCGTTGGAAAACCCATTTGGATTAGATGCCTATGTTGTCGTCTGCGCTTTTTCCTCAAGTGGACATCATATCCGATTCTCTTATCATCGCTGGAAGGAGGAAGCAAATGCATAACTCGAAAACTAAGCCTTACACAAAGGCCCTTAAAGAGATAATGAACCGAAAGTCACACATTCTTTCTAAAGCACAAGCATTGTCGAATATTGGCACGTCAGAAACAGCCCAATCACTTTGGTTATCAGCTGCCACTTATGAAGAACATATTGCCCCGATGCTTGATGTCCTTGATCGGGAGTTGGAAGGATCAATGCATCGCGTCAGTGCGGCATCGTGTTACGAAAAAGCAGGAGAGCTGAGTCGCGCCGTAAATCTCTATCGTGCGGCACTTTCAGGACCGTTGCGTGATGATACGCGGCAAGAGGTTGAAAATATGCTGAGTGCATGTCTGGCGGCATTGAACCGGCATTCTACACGCATGCCGCCCCGCTGGGGCTAAGATAAACCGCAAACACCGAGGTCTGAAAAACGCATCCGTTTGCATCTATTGCATCTTGATCTTTCCCCAACTCACAGCGAGGAGACCAGTCGGGTCAACCGCCAGTCCTTCTACCATAGCCTCTTCAATCTCATTGGCAGTCAGTGTCGAGTCATAAATTCGGATGTCGTCAACGGCACCCTCGTAATCGACCCCACCGGGCCAGCCACTCGTAAATCCAATCTGCCATGTATTCCCTTTAATATCCTCGCCACCGTTATACCCCATGTGATGAACGCCTTCTATACCATTGACATAGATATGCCCCTCAAGTGCTTTGAACTCCCAAGTCACGGCAACATGATGCCACTTACCGTCCGAAACATCTGTATCGCCTCGTATCCAGTCGCAGCTATGACCGACCCATTCGACGGCTCCGGTCTTACCGCCTTCTGAAGTCGCCGAATCTCCCACGTAAAACAGTTTTTCATGAAAGTCAAGCGACCGATCCTCATTGTTCTTCGTCAGAAAACTAACGCTGGTCTTGGTGGTTTTTATCCAAGCCGTAATCGTGAAATCTGCCGCACCCGTTTCTGTAATCCAAGCATCAATGGCAACGTAGTCATCACCATCAAACGCCAAAGCACTGCCCGCAACACCAGGTACCCACTGTGGATCCCCACCAGCGAAGGTGCCATCGTGTCCCTTGCCCGAGCTATCTTTAACGGTATTGCCTTTACCTTCATTAAATTCCCAGCGCGCCACCAGTTCTCCCGTTACATCAATGGATTGCCCAAAAAGGATACACAACGTTGCCAAAAACACAGTGGAATAGCGTAACGGTTTAAAAGCGACAGACATAGTAAGTGTCATCCGTTTACCTCCTCGGTCGTTTCCTGTTACATTACTGTCCAGACGTTCATGCCAACTTCCCATAACATCAAGGGTTCAATCGAAATTCAATAAGTCTTGCGAATCATTTTACACACATAAAACCTCTTCTAATCCGCGTCATCCGTGGCATCCGCGAGTATCCGCGATTCAGAGAAAGATATTCCTATAAGTCATCCAGCGGAAACAGCGGACGGCGGATATCGTGGTATTCAAAATGTAGTGGATTCACGGCGGTCAGTCCAGGCGTGTCTACCTCGATAATCTGTCCTGCGATGGGTTCATAGGCAGCGCGGTAGGCGACCGCGGCTTTAACGACGATCATCTGCATCTCCGTTGGATCGATACCGAGGCTCAACAACTGCTGGAGACTAAACGGGGTCTGTCGCCGACTTGTCAAGACAACCAAAGAATCTCCCACTGCAACGACAGCCGTCAACCCC
>JAPOOP010000661.1 GCA_026713385.1 Candidatus Poribacteria bacterium
ATTTGCCATCGCTGATGGTATGAGTGGGCATGAAAGCGGTGATGTCGCGAGTCTTATTGCTCTTGAGATTATTCAGGAGTGGGCGAAAACCCAAGCATCTCCACAGAGCGATTTAGGTCCCATGAAAAGGCTTGCGGTTTTAACCGAACTCGCGGAGGAAGCGAATCAGAGTATCTACACTGCCGCCGATAACAGTGGCAAAGCACGTGGCATGGGTACAACTCTGATCGCAGGCTTTGTTACTTTCAGCTACCTCGCTTATGTTCATGTCGGGGATAGCCGGCTCTATGTCTTACGCGATGGAAAAATTACACAGATAACAACAGACGATACTTTCGTTCAAAAGATGGTCGAAAAGGGTGAAATAACTCCGGAAGAAAGTCGTGTTCATGAGAAGCGAAATATCGTTACACAGGCTGTCGGTTTGATACCCACTGTTACTGTCAGTGCTGATGCCTACCCACTTGGTCCAGGTGACATCGTCCTCGCCTGTACCGATGGCTTGCATGACATGATTGTCGACGATAACGAGATTGCTAAGATTATCACGGGTGCCCCCAATATTGAGGAAGCGGTAGAAAGCCTCGTCAACAAAGCACTCGATTATGGCGGCACTGATAACGTCACCGTTCTCCTTTTTGCCATCGATTAACCTACCTAAGTCATCTTTCCGTTTCTCTACTCCAGATTTTTTACGACGCATCTCGCCAAGACGGAATTACCCCTCTGGTGTGCTTTTCTCCTGATCACCAAAAACCAATGCACCATCAGGATCTACCTCTTCTTCCCATGTCTCTTGGTGAATAGGCATCGTTAATTCTGGCAATTCAATTCGGTTTGCCTCAGCCCACAAGCGTTCAAGATTATAGTAGGAACGCCTATCGGAAAGAAAAACATGTATGACAAAGTCCACATAGTCTAACAGAATCCAATCTGCTTTGCGCTCACCTTCCTGATGCCAAGGACGCTGTTCCCAGTTTGTTTCGAGTTCCTCAATGACAGCTTGCGATATACCTTCTATTTGAATATCAGAGGTGCCGCTGAAGATTGCAAAAAAATCCGTGAAGCCATCAAGTTCCCGAAGATCGAGAATGACTCCGTCCTGTGCCCGTCGGCTCATCGCTGCAGATGCCGCAGCTTTTACTATGTCTAACGTATTCTTTTCGGTTCCCATTTTTTAATTATTCCTTGCGGTTCGGTCAGGTTAGTTTGGCATTTAACGTGCCTTTCCGTAGAACCAGCCCGGCGCGTTGCTTGGGCTTACGTTTTTTGGTGCTATCAAGACGTTGCACTTCTGGTGTAACGATGACTCGTATGGCGGCGCACGGAAACCACCTTTGTTCTTAAATCTCGCCATCCTCCAACGTACTATTGTAGGTATGAAGTGTATTCGGATGAATCAACACCCCTTTTTCTAAAAGATACACAATTTCTGTACGTGCTACATGATGCACCGCTCGTCCCAAATCTATGTGTGCCAGTTCCCGCACGACATCGACCTCCTTGTGGGTACGTGTGGGTTCTGCGAAGTCCGCAACATATAATATCTGGGCAATAATACCCATTGATGGACTCCCTGTTGTATGGTTCCGAATGGCTTCAAGGACTTCAAGTTCCGTTACAGCAAACTTCTCTATTGCAATTTTTACGCCGATGAATGGATGCAAAAGAGACGGATTTTGTTGTTCAATCGGATCGAGACGAATCTCGTAGCGTTTTATTTCGCTATGTAATTCTTGAGTACTCATCCATTTTGCACTGTCATGCAAAAGCGCAGCGAGATTGGCATGCCAGACGTTGGCTCCATGAACCCGTGCTAAATCAACGCTCATCTCTTGTACAGAGAGAACATGCTGATAACGCTTCTCGCTCAGGTTGTCTGAGAGGTACTTCTGGATTTCGATTGACTTCGGGTGTGCCCGGAGTTCCGCTAATGTGCAATTCATCTAATATTAACGTGGTTTCTAAATGCTGCTGCTACGTTCAGTTAGTCGGTGTCATCGTCAGGGAGGACACCCAATTCGGCGAGTTCGGCAAGAATTTCATGTTCGGTGTCCGACAAAATCGTATTAGGTAGTGCGGTGCTGATAGTGTATTCCTCGTTCAGCCATTTTGACAAGTCTGCTGCTTTACACCGCGCACTACAGAAAGGGAAGTTTTTCGGTAAAGGGGTTCCCTCTTTCCATACGAAATCGTAAACTGTCTCACACATACTACATGTATGTTGCATTTTTTAATTATTCCTTGCGGTTAAACAACGTGTGTTTAAACTTTAACATCTGTTTCCAAAAATCCGCCCTCCGCTACGCTTACGGGCTGCCGTTTCGGCTCATAGATACAACCGATGCTGTTTGATATAGGCGTGAACCCCTTCTGGCACGAGATACCGGATTGAATGACTTTCCCGAACCCGATCTCGGATGACTGTGGCGGATATATCAACGCCTGTTATCGGAAACGTGGTAACCCGTTTTCGGATTGCTAACGGAACTCGATTTAGGTCGTAATTCGGACGTGTTGTTGCGATCATAACGCATCGTTCTAACACTTCATTGAAGTCTTTCCAGACTTTATACTCAATAAGAGAGTCTGCGCCAATAATCCATGCTAGTTCAGCCGTCTCGCCATACGATTTTTTCAAAACTTTCAGGGTCTCGATAGTATATGACGGACCCGCGCGCTCCAATTCAATGCGTGACACTTCAAAATGTGGGTTCTTCTCGATTGCTAAAAGCACCATTTGATATCGATGTTCCGGTTCGATAATATCAGCGTCTGCGACCTTATGGGGAGGCCTGGCAGAAGGGATGAACAGA
>JAPOOP010000072.1 GCA_026713385.1 Candidatus Poribacteria bacterium
CCTTTACTCGGTTTCAGAGATTTACCAGCTTGGGTCCGCACATCGGGTTTCGATGTGAGATTCAGGGCAATAGGTGTGTCAATGAGTTCCACCGTCATTTCCGATGGGGCATCGAAATTGTAAGACTGTTGGAAACGTGTTAAGTACTGACTGCTTGCTCCAAGTGCCATCACAACAAGAATAAGGCTTGAAGCGGCAATTGCCCACGGCACAAATGGTTTACCGATGGAAGGGGATGTAGGTTCAATACGGGAAACCTCCTGCATGATTTTCTCGGTAAGATTCGCCCTAATTTGGAAACCCTCCAACGCCTCTTGGATCATCGGTTCCGCCTTCTTTAAGCGGAGTCTCGCGCGACGCAGCCGGCTCTTAACGGTACTCGCTGACACACCCAAAAACCGACTAATCTCTTCACAGGTCATTTCTCCAAAATAATGGAGTGTAACGACAGTGCGCTCACTTTCCCGCAGTCGAGCAAGCAATCTTTGGACGATGTCGCGTTGCGCTTCAGTAGCCGCTTTCGCCTGCTCCTCGGCGATGTATTGAGAATACGTCCCGCCTTCTATCAGTTCGGTGTCCGTATCCTCAAGTGCTTGCGTCTGTATCCGTTTCTTTCTGAGCCATGCATGACATTGACGTGCCGCGATTCTATAAACCCAACCTGCAAAACGACGAGGATCCTTCAGTGTTGCCAGTTTCTTATAAACCCGCAGGAAGGTATCCTGTGTAATTTCCTCAGCGATATGGAAATCTCCGACTTTCCGCCACGCGAGGGTGTGGACCTGCTTTTGGTATTTTTTTACCAATTGCGCAAAAGCGTTTTCATCACCTGTGAGACTGCGTTGAATTAGTTCTACATCGTTATTCTTCATCCGTTACCTTCAAAGAGTTAAATTTGGAGAATCTTTAAGAATAATAGCAGATTTGATAGGTTGGACGAAAACCCGTAGACATCCATCCAACCTCTTATATATTTGAATCACTTGACATCATAGATGAGCCAGATACCTTCCACTTTTCGTATCTTAACAGATAGCTCCTGCTTCGGTGCCATTGGCACTCTCAATCGGAAGTAGAATTCATCACCTACGTATTCGCTGCTCAAAATCTCCATTTCACTCAACATTTCACTTATCTGAGCACGCATATCTTCTGGCACATCCGAAAAATCACCTTCAAATGTTTCTCTGGCATCCCCTGTGAGCATCAGGAGTATTGTCTCTGCATCAAGATTCTTAAACGCCTTCACGAAAGTGGTCATTACATCTTCCGCAGATTACTCTGGGCGCGTTGGTGATACTTTTCTGGGCTTGGATTTCTGATTCGGTTTGACAGAGATTGTAGCGAGAAAAGCATTGGTACTTCCCTTTTTACTAAACCAATTACCAGTGGCTCCGAACTGAAAAGATTGACCTCTATCAAAAGGATATGTGATTCTCTCTGTTCCACCGGGTGGAATATCCCGCGCTGAAGCAAGCGCACCGTCAGGCACTCCTTCTGTTGGCAATTTACTGTCGCCAGCAAACAAATCAAACGAACCAGCCGCTTCAGCATGCCCGACCGAAATATCAATCGTGAGCACACCGCCATTTTCAAACGTTGTCGCATCAATTTCAATGACAGTATAATCTTGGTAGCCGGGTTCTGGTGTCCGAAAAATATTCAGGATCTCCTGTGAGGTCCGAACATCGTTGAGTATAGTTTTCAAACTGCTCAAGACAGTATCCGAATTGAGCGGTTCCGGTTCTGAAGTATCTTCACC